>JBEEGB010000575.1:0-5692 GCA_041166585.1 Acidimicrobiaceae bacterium | reverse complement strand
GGGTCTCTGCGGCGGTTGCGTCGGTCGGCCATGAGCAGGCCCGCGCCACCGTCACGGGGCCGGCGCACCTCGCGATCGTCAACCAAGAACAGCACCTGATGGTCGACTTCATCATCGAGGTCGACGGCGACATCGCCACCGCCATCGGCCAGCTCGCGGTCACGCTGCACCATCAGGCTGGGTTCGATCTCGTCACGTGCCGCATGTGCCGGGCCCGGCTCCGGCGGGTCGATGGACGCTGGCTGATCGGCGAGATCTTCTTCCGCGAGCTCGGGGCGCCCGACTGCGCAGAGGTCATCGACGCCGCGGGACTGTTGTCACCTGTCCCGGCGTCGGTCGCCGCCGCCCGATGACCCGAAGATGCGGCGTCAGGCTTGCATGAGCTCGAGCCAGCTCCGCGCGAGCAGCTGCACCGACTTCGTGCGGTCGAAGTCGAACCCGTGGATCACGTAGTAGTAACAGAACCGCTCGAGCAGCACTAAGATGAGGAATGCTCTCAGTCGTGCCTCTTCAGCCGTTGTGCGGCGCCGCTGCTTCGAGCGCAGATCGATGATCTGCTTGCCCAAGACCTCCAGGAACTGCGCGGAGAACTTGTCGCGAACGAGCGCGAGCTCCTTGCGCTCGCGAGGATCGCCTTGGTACCAGGCCGCCAGGACGTCCTTCGTCTCCTCGTAGAGGGCGATGAAGTCGCTGATCCACTTCTCGATCGAGGCGGCGTTCACCTCGATGTCGCCCATGTGCTTTGCCAGCTCGATGGCGGCGTCGAGATGGCCGACCTGGAAGAGCTCGGCCAACACCTCCGACCGGTTCTTGAAGTGGAGATAGAAGGTGCCGCGGCTGACGCTCGCGACTCGCACGATGTCGTCGATGGACGTCGTTGCGTAGCCGTTCTCCGCAAAGGCACGACGTGCCGATTCGATGATGCGATTGCGCGTGAGCCGCTTCTGCTCCTCTCGCAACGTCATCGGTGGCGCATCCATCGCGGGAGCAGTCGACATGTGTGCATCCATTAGACGCGTAGTCTAGCGGGAGCCATGACGCAGTTACTTGAGGTGCGCAACCCACGGCTGGAGGACTCGACGTGAGCCGCTGGCACCCGAAGCAGCGCGCCGACCTTGATCCCGACGGTCAGCATGCCTGGGACGCGATCGTCGGTGCGCGCGGCGATGCTGCCGTCGATCGCCGTGGGTACCTCGTCGGGCCGTTCGGGCCGTGGATGCACAATCCCCGCATGGCTGCGGCGCTCGTCGACGCGGGCACGAGCATTCGAGGCAGCGGCCTGGACGTCGGTCTGACCGAGCTTGCGATCGTCGTCGTTGCTGCGCACTGGCGGGCCGACTTCCAGTGGTGGTTTCACAGCCCGTTGGCGCTACAGCACGGGCTGAGCGCCGAGCAGCTCGACGCCATTCGTCGTCGCCGCGTGCCGGCGTTCGCCCGCGACGATCAGGCCACGGTGCACGCCGTTGTCGCGGAGCTGCTGAGGTCCGGACAGGTGGCCGACGACGTCTTCGCTTGCGCCGTGACGGCGATAGGCGAGCCGGGAATCGTCGCCCTCGTTGCGCTGTGCGGTTACTACTCCACGGTCTCGTTCACCCTGAACGCATTCGGCGTGGATGTCCCGCCAGGTCACGAGATCCGCTGGGACGAGTGACCGATTCGCAGATGGACGACAGTGGTCGCTTGTCACCCCAGCCTTTGACTTGACACAGCGTTCAGTCGCTAGGCATACTGCCAAGTAGCCTGGTCGAGGAAAGGTGGCCCCGTGGAGTTTGGGTTGTTCACGTTGTTTGACTTCTACGCCGACCGCCAAGAGGTCGCGCAGTACTACCGAGACACTCTCGACCTGGTCGTGCTGGCCGAAGATCTCGGATACGAAGCGGTGTGGATGGGAGAAGAGCACTTCTACGCGTTCGGCATCTGCCCGAGCCCGCAGATCTTCCTCACCGCCGTGGCTCGCCATACCGAGCGCATCCGACTCGGCACTGCCATCAGCCTCCTTCCCTTCGAGAACCCGCTGCGCAAGGCCGAGGACTTCGCGATGCTCGACATCCTCAGCGAGGGGCGCCTCGACTTCGGCGTCGGTCGCGGATCGATCGCCAAGCACTTCAAGGGCTTCGGCATCGATGCCGGCGAGAGCCGAGACCGCTACGAGGAATCGATCGCGATCATCAAGCAGGCGTGGACGGGCAAGGAGTTCTCGTTCGACGGACAGTTCTGGCAGGTGCCGCCGCTGACCGTCTCGCCGCCTCCGCTGCAACGGCCGCACCCGCCGCTCTACCGCGGCACCGTGAGCATCGAGTCCTACGAGGCGGCCGCGGCCGCCGGCGACAACGCGTTCGTCGTACCTTGGACCACCGCGCCGCATCCCGAAGTGCGCACCCGGCTCGACCGCTACCGTGAGCTCACCGCGGCCTACGGCTTCGACACTCGCGAGACCGCGATCTTCTTCCTGTTCATCAACGACGACCACAACGCGGCCGTGCGTGAAGCCAAGGACGTGACCGGCGCCTACTCAAAGCTCATCACGTCGCATGCCGCGGCACGCGGCAAGTCCGACCCCAAGAGCTCCCTGTTCAAGCTGCAGGACTTCATCTCCTCCATCTCCGACTCGGTCGAGGAGCGCGCCATCGTCGGGACACCCGCGGAGTGCATCAGCCGCCTCGAGCAGCTCGACGACGAACTCGGACTTGATCGGGTCGCGTTCTACTTCCACCCGGGCGGTCGCGAGATCGACAGCGCCCGGCGAGGGATCGAGCAGTTCGCGCACGAGGTCATGCCGCACTTCGCGGTGACCCAGCCGGTCTGATCCGCGACGCCCCGCGATCGTGAGACCCAACCAAGAGAGGATCAACGAGTGACGTACAAAGTCGTGCAATGGGCCACCGGTTCAGTGGGGGCGGACAGCCTCCGGCTGCTCCTCGATCGGCCCGACGTCGAGGTGGTCGGCGTCTTCGCGTACTCCGACGACAAGAACGGCGTCGACGCCGGCGAGCTGGTGGGGAGGGCGCCCATCGGCGTGAAGGCCACGACGAACCGGGACGAGATCCTCGCCCTCGACGCCGATGTCGTGTTGCACAACGCGCTGCTCACCCCGACCGGCTGGCCCGAGATGGACGCGGACGTGCTGGCGCTCCTGCGAGCCGGCAAGAACGTCATCTCCACGGCGTCGTACTTCTTCCCGAGCGCGCACGGCGATGCCTACCTGCAGCAGTTCGAGGAGGCGGCCAAGGACGGCGGCGTGACCCTGTTCGGCACCGGCATCAATCCTGGGCTCATCCTCGATCGGTTGCCGGCCACGATCTCGACGCTCTGCTCGGACATCAAGCGGATCGACATCACCGAGAACTCGAACGTCGCCTCGCATCCCAGTGCGGCGATGGTCTTCGAGCAGATGGGCATGGGCCAAGACCCCGACACGTTCACCAAGGACGCGGCGATCGGCGACATGTTCCAGCGAATGTTCGGCGAGGTCGTCTACCTGCTGGGCGACTACCTCGGCGTGAAGATCGAAGGTCTCGACGTCGAGCTGAAGCTTGGCCTCGCGACGCGCGATCTCGACATCTCCGCCGGGCACGTGAAGAAGGGCACCATCGCGGGGACGCGGTGGACGCTCAACGGCCTCGTCGATGGTGAGCCGTTCATCGCCATGCACGAGGGCTGGCACGTCGACAACGACCTGCCCGACTGGGAGAAGCGCCGCGTCTGGTCGGCGAAGATCGAAGGCACGCCGTCGTGGCTGATGGAGCTCACGGTCGCCCGCACGTGGACCGATGAGTCGGTGCCGTTCTACAACGCGCTGCTGCACTCGACCGCCGCGGTCGCCGTGCAGGCGATCGACGACGTGGTCGATGCTCCCCCTGGCGTCCTCAAGCCGCCCGTGTTCGATGCCTGGGTACATCCGAACGCTCGCCCTCGTGGTTGAGCGCGTGCGCCACCCCTGAGGCGAGGAGCCAACGGTGAAGCTTCACTGGTTCCACCTGATGCCGTACCCGGATCTTCCGGCCGACTTCCGGGAGCGCTATCGCGGCGTGTGGGTCGACGTGCCCGCCGACGAGATCTACGACGCGGCGCGCGGGCACGAGCTCTACCACGAGTACCTCGATGAGCTCGAGTACGCCGACGAGGTGGGCTTCGACGGCATCTGCGTGAACGAGCACCATCAGAACGCGTATGGACTCATGCCCTCGCCCAACCTGATGGCGGCAGCACTCGCCCGCAGCACGAAGAAGGCGAAGATCGTCGTGATGGGCAACTCGGTCGCGCTCTACGACCCGCCCACCCGCGTCGCCGAGGAGATGGCCATGCTCGACGTGCTCTCTGGTGGGCGGCTCGTCGCCGGCTTCCCAGTGGGGACGCCCATGGACACGGCGTACTGCTACGGCGCCAACCCGGTCACCCTGCGCGACAAGTACCAGGAGGGCGTCGAGCTGATCTTGCGGGCGTGGCAGAGCAAGCGCCCGTTCGCGTTCAACGGCGAGTTCACCCAGCTCCGCTACGTCAACACCTGGCCGCGTCCCTTGCAGAAGCCCCACCCGCCGGTTTGGATCCCCGGCGGCGGCAGCGTGGAGACGTGGAACTGGTGCATCGAGAACGACTTCCTCTACGCGCACCTCTCGTACTTCGGTTATCGCCGCGGCCTCGACGTGATGAACGGCTACTGGGGTGAGGTCGAGCGAGCTGGAGTCGAACCGAACCCCTACCGCGCTGGGTTCCTGCAGTTCGTCGGAGTCGCCGACGATGATGCCGACGCGGAGGCGCGCTACGCCGAGGCCGCGACGTACTTCTACAACCGGTGCTTGCACCTCTACCCCGGCTTCTCGAACCCGCCCGGCTACACGTCGGTCGCGACCATGCGCAAAGGCATCCAAGGCCAGGTGCAAGCGGCCGCCGCGCAGAAGGCGGAGCTCAGCTGGCGGGACATCGTGGATGCTGGATACGTCGTCGCCGGCAGCCCGGACAAGGTGATCGAGCAGCTGCGCGAGATGTCAACGCGCTTGCGCGTCGGCCACCTGATGGTGCTCTGCCAGTTCGGCAACATGCGCAAGGACGTGGCCAACGAGAACACGCGCCGCTTCGCGCAGGAGGTCGCGCCCGCGCTCCGTGAGCTGCACGATGAGTGGGAAGACCGCTGGTGGCCTCATCCGACAGCAGCGGATCCCGAGCCGGTCAGCGCGGCCGTCGCGGTCGAAGCATGAGCTTCACCGAGGACGTCGTCACGCTGGCAAGTGGCCTCTCAGTCGCGGTGAGCCGCAGCGGCCAGGGTGATCCGGTCGTGTGGCTGCACGCCATGGGCGGCTTCCGAGCCGATGACCCGCTGGTCGCGCGGCTCGCCGCGAGCCATGCAGTCATCGCACCGACCGCACCCGGCTTCCGTGACATCGCCGAGCTCCGCCCGCTGCGCGACGTCCGCGACCTCGCGATGCACTACGACGACCTGTTCGATGCACTCGAGCTCGAGCAGGCGACCGTGGTCGGCTACTCGTTCGGCGGGATGATTGCAGCCGAGCTGGCCGCGCAGCACCCGCACCGAGTCGGTCGCCTCGTGCTCATCGCACCTCAGGGCCTGTGGGACGACGACGAACCGGCGGTCGACCTGTTTGGCGTGACGCTCGCCGAGCGAGAGGCGCTGCTCTTCGGCGGCGGGAGCGGACTGGCCTACCCCCCGCGAGCGGTGCCCACGGACGAGGAAGCC
>JBEEGB010000574.1:0-6581 GCA_041166585.1 Acidimicrobiaceae bacterium | reverse complement strand
TCCCTCGCCGCGATCCGGTTCGTGCGGTGCTGAGTCCCGGCGAATTCAGGACTCAGCGCCGCCAGAAACGAACGGGTCAGTGGGGGATGCCGCCTTTGGTGAGGGCGAGGACGTCGAGGGCGCGGTCGAGCTCGTCCTCGGTCATCAGGCCTTGCTCGAGCACCAGCTCGCGGATCGAACGGCCGGTCTTCGTCGAGGCCTTGATGATCTCGGCCGCCTTGTCGTACCCGATGAACGGGTTGAGCGAGGTCCCGATCGACGGCGAGGCCTCGGCGTACTGCTTGAGGCGCTCGACGTCGGCTTCGATGCCGGCGATGCACCGGTCGGCGAACAAGCGGGTGACGTTGGCGAGCAGCCGGATCGACTCCAACAGGTTGCGGGCCATCACCGGCAGGTAGACGTTCAGCTCGAAGTTGCCTTGGGAACCGGCAAAGGCCACGGCCGCGTCGTTGCCGTACACCTGCGCGCCCACCTGGGTGACGGCCTCGGCCATCACCGGGTTCACCTTGCCCGGCATGATCGACGAGCCCGGCTGCAGGTCCGGGATGCGGATCTCGGCCAGACCGGTCCTCGGGCCGCTGCCCATCCACCGGACGTCGTTCGCGATCTTGATGAGCGCGGCAGCCAGCTGGCGCAGATCACCGGACACGCCCACGAGCGCGTCGCGCGATGACTGTGCCGCGAAGTGGTCCTTCGCCTCGGTGAGCGGCAGGTCCATGTCGGCCGCCAGGCGCGTGATGACCGCTCGCGCAAACCCCTTCGGCACGTTGATGCCCGTGCCCACCGCCGAGCCACCGAGCGGGAGCTCGCCCACGAGCTCGAGCGCGGACGCGATGCGCTCCCGTGCCGCAGCCACCTGCGCGGCGTAGCCGCCGAACTCCTGCCCGAGCGTGACGGGCGTGGCGTCCATGAGGTGCGTTCGGCCGGACTTCACCACGGTGCGGAACTCACGCGCCTTCTTCTTCAGCGCCGCAATGAGGTGGTCCAGCGCCGGCAACAGGTCGCGCGTGATCGCGCGGGCCGCCGCGAGGTGGATCGCCGACGGGAACACGTCGTTCGACGACTGCGACGCGTTCACGTGGTCGTTCGCGTGCACCGGTGCGCCCAGCCGCTCGCTCGCCAGCGAGGCGATCACCTCGTTGGCGTTCATGTTGGACGACGTGCCCGAGCCGGTCTGGAACACGTCGATCGGGAACTGGTCGTCCCACCGGCCGGCACTCACCTCTTCGGCCGCGGCGTGGATCGCCACGGCGACGTCCTTCGGGATCACCTTGAGCCGCGCGTTCGCCATCGCGGCCGCCCCTTTGATGGCGGCCAGCGCCGCGATCAGCTCGCCGTCGATCGGCCGGCCCGAGATCGGGAAGTTCTCGACCGCCCGCTGCGTCTGGGCGCCGTACCTCGCGTCGTCCGGGACCAGGACCTCGCCCATGCTGTCGTGCTCGGCTCGCATGTGAGCGACGGTAGCCGTGACCGGTACCGTCACAGCCTGTGGAGTTCGCCTACACCGACATCCTCCCGCTCGGCCCCGACAACACGACGTACCGGCTGCTCAGCACCGACGGCATCTCGACCTTCGAAGCCGGCGGCTCACGGTTCGTCCGGGTCGAGCCGGAGGTGCTCACCGCCATCACCGCCGAGGCGATGCGGGACGTCGCCCACCTCCTGCGGCCGGCGCACCTGCGACAGCTCCGCGCCATCCTCGACGATCCCGAGGCGTCCCCGAACGACCGCTTCGTGGCCCTCGACCTCCTGCAGAACGCGTGCATCGCGGCCGGCGGGATCCTGCCGATGTGCCAGGACACCGGCACCGCCATCGTCAAGGGGAAGAAGGGCCAGCAGGTGATCGTGACCGGTGGAGGCGACGAGCGGGCCATCGCCCGCGGCGTCTTCGACACCTACCAGACCTCGAACCTGCGCTACTCGCAGATGGCCCCGCTCACGATGTGGGACGAGGTCAACACCAAGAACAACCTTCCCGCGGAGATCGAGATCAGCTCGGTCGACGGTGATGCCTACAAGCTCCTCTTCATCGCCAAGGGCGGCGGGTCGGCCAACAAGAGCTACCTCTTCCAGGAGACCAAGGCGCTCCTGAACCCCGACAGCTTGCTGCGCTTCATGGACGAGAAGCTCCGATCGCTCGGCACCGCGGCGTGCCCGCCGTACCACCTCGCGATCGTGATCGGCGGCACCTCGGCCGAGTACGCGCTGAAGACCGCCAAGCTCGCCTCCACCCACTACCTCGACACCTTGCCCATCACCGGGAGCGAGCTCGGCAACGGCTTCCGCGACATCGCGCTCGAAGCGCAGATCCTCGCGCTCACGCAACGCTTCGGGATCGGCGCCCAATTCGGTGGCAAGTACTTCTGCCACGACGTGCGGGTGGTCCGGCTCCCGCGGCACGGCGCATCATGTCCGGTCGCGATCGCAGTGTCGTGCAGCGCCGACCGCCAGGTGCTGGCAAAGATCACGGCGGATGGAGCGTTCATCGAAGAGCTCGAGCACGACCCCGCGCAGTACCTGCCGGAGACGACGGACGAGCACCTCTCCGACGACGTGGTGCACATCGACCTCAACCGGCCGATGGACGAGATCCGCGCCGAGCTGTCGAAGCACCCGGTGAAGACCCGCCTCGCGCTCAGCGGCCCGATGGTCGTGGCCCGCGACATCGCCCACGCGAAGATCAAGGAGCGCCTCGACGCGGGTGAGCCGATGCCGCAGTACCTCCGCGACCACTGCGTGTACTACGCGGGCCCGGCCAAGACGCCGGCAGGGTACGCGTCGGGCTCGTTCGGACCGACGACCGCAGGCCGCATGGACTCCTACGTCGAGCAGCTCCAAGCGGCCGGCGGGAGCCACGTGATGCTGGCCAAGGGCAACCGATCGCAACAGGTCACCGACGCGTGCGCCAAGCACGGCGGCTTCTACCTCGGATCCATCGGTGGCCCGGCGGCCCGCCTCGCCAAGGACTGCATCACCAAGGTCGACGTGCTCGAGTACGCCGAGCTCGGGATGGAGGCGGTGTGGCGGATCGAGGTCGTCGACTTCCCCGCCTTCATCGTGGTGGACGACAAGGGCAACGACTTCTTCCGCGAGGTGTCGACCCCCGTCGCCCTCGGAGGACGGTGAACGCAGCTCGCCTGGGAGCAGCCGCGGTCGTGGTGGTCCTGCTCGGCTGCTCCAGCGGCAAGGCCGATCCCAGGACGGCGTTCATCAAGTCCGCGGCGAAGGTGTGCGACGACAACGCCACGGCGATCGAGGTGGCGTCGGCACAGATCACCGCCCAGTCGAACGAGGAACAGGTGGCGCTGTTCCTCAAGCAGACGCTCGTGCCTCTCTATCGCACTCGCCTCGATGCCCTCCGCGCGCTCACCCCTCCTCCCGGCGACGCGGCGACGATCAAGACCCTGCTGGACGACCAGGCCAAGGTGGTGGACGCCATCGAGGCCGACCCCAACACCTTCACCAAGCTCGCGACGGATCCCTTCGCCCAGGTCGACACGCGCTGGGACGCGTATGGCCTCACACAATGCGGCTCGCGCTCTGCTCTACCCTCATCTTCATGAAGGCTCGGGCGGTGGTGCTCGCGATCGCCGCTGTCCTGCTCGTGGCCGCGTGCACCGACGAAGCAGGCAGCGTTCCCAAGGTGGAGAAGGACGAGCTCATCCGGCAGGCCGACGCCGTCTGCAAGACCGCTGACGCGGACTTGACCAGCACCATCTCCGCGGCCCAGGGCTCCGGCTCCCCGACCGTCGACCAGGTCCGCGACGTCCTCGTCACGAAGATCCTGCCGCGCCTCGACCAGGAGCTCGGTGACCTCAAGGACCTCGGCGAGCCCAAGACGAGCCGGAAGGACTGGGACGAGCTCGTCAAGGCCGTGGACGCGGCGTTGACCAAGCTCAAGCTGGAGGCAGAGGCCGATCCCGCCAAGGCGCTCATCGACGTCAAGACCCTGTTCGCCGACGCCGATGCCAAGGCGCAGGCGTTCGGGCTGAAGGAGTGCGGGAAGCGCTGATCGTGCACGGATCACGGAGATGGGCGACGTTGGTCTTGGCCATGACGATCGCCTTGTCCGCCGCCTGCGGCGGGGGCGGGGGCGGAGGCAAGTCGGCGTTCGTCGCGAAGGCGAACGAGCTGTGCCGCACGCTCGCAGACGACTACGCGAAGGGTGTCGCCGCGCTCGGCCCCGCGCCGACGAAGTCACAGGTGGCGGAGTTCCTGCGAGCGTCGTTCATCGCCGAGGCGCTCGGGACCTACCGTTCGGTGGTCGACCTCGGCTTCCCGAGCGCCGACCGCGAGGCGCTCGACACGCTGTTCACGCAGACCCAGGCGGAGCTGTTCCTCATCCAGGCCGACCCCGCGGTGGGCGGCAACGCCTCGAACCAGCGCAGCCTCACCGCGCGCTTCAAGGCCTACGGCCTCGATCAGTGCGGCGGAGGCTTCGCCCGCGCCGTCGACAAGGCACAGTTCCTGACGGAGGCCAACGGCGTGTGCCGAGCCCTCAACGAGTCGTACCACAAGGCCTACAGGGACGCCGACGTGAAGCTGTCGTCGCCGCCCGATCAGCTGAAGGTGCTGCTGCACACCCGCATCGTGCCGCTGACGCGTCAGGCGTTGACCGACATCGAGGCCATCGGCTTCCCGCCGGGCGACGAGCAGACGCTGACCGCGATCGTCGCGGACACCCGGACCCTGCTCGACCGGATCGACGCTGACCCGAACCGCGCCACGTACGGCGACACCGCGGAAGAGCTCGCCATCAACAAGCGCTGGATCGACTTCGGCGCGGTGGACTGCGGCGGGCAGGTCGCTGCTGTCGCAGCTCCGAGTTCCTAGTCTCGCTCGGTTGCGTCCGGGCTCGCTGCGCTCGCGTCGCGCGGCGCCCTCGGCTCGACGTGCGGCTCGTCGCTCGCGACTTCCCTCGCCGCGCGGCTGCACGTCTTCGTGATCATCAGGCCAATTCCACGAGGTCCATGAGGTCGTCGCGCCAGTAGTCGAGGTCGGCTTCGGGCATGAGGAGCACGCGGTCGGGTTCGAGCGAGCGGACGAAGGAGGCGTCGTGGCTGACGATCACCATCGTCCCCGGCCAGGACGACAGGGCCATCGCGGTGGCCTCGCGGGAGCCCGGGTCGAGGTTGTTGGTCGGCTCGTCGAGCAGCAACAGGTTGTGACGGCCGGCCACCAGCTGCGCGAGGGCGAGCTTGGTCTTCTCGCCACCAGAGAGGGTCGACGCGTCCTGGTGGACCTTCTCGCCCGTCAGTCCGAACATGCCGAGCAAGCGCCGCAGCTCTTCGTCGCCGAGCCGGTCACCGGCCTGCTCCCGGAGGTGCTCGAGCAGCGAACGGCCGCTCATGATCCCCTCGTGCTCCTGCGCGTAGTAGCCGGCAGACACGTTGTGCCCGAACGTCACCGTTCCGAGGTCTGCGTCCGACGTGCCCGCGAGGATGCGCAGGAGGCTCGTCTTGCCGGCGCCGTTGAGGCCGAGGATGAGCAGTCGCTCGCCGCGGCCGACGTCGAAGGACACGTCCTCGAACACGTCGAGGGCGCCGTAGGACTTGGCCAGCCCCGCCACCTCGAGCACGGTGCGTCCTGAAGCGGGTGGTTCCGGGAAGCGCAGGCGGAGATCGCGCTTCTTGGTCTGCGCGGTGACGCCACGGGCCTCGATGCGCTCGATGCGCTTCTCGATGCTGTGGGCCATCGCGGCCTTCGTCGCGCTGGCGCCGAAGCGGTCGACGACCCGTTGCAGCCGGTCGACCTCCTTGGCTTGCGCCACCGCTTGCTTGGCGAGCCGCTCCTCGTCCTTGCGACGGGCGGCGATGTACTGGGAGTAGGTGCCCTTGTACTCCACGAGCTCACCGATGTCGGACTCGCCGGCGCGGTCGAGGTGAAGCACGCGGGTGATGGCCTCGTCGAGCAGCTCGAGGTCGTGGCTGATGACGATGAGCGCGCCGCGGTAGGTGCGCAGGAACTTGAGCAGCCAGTCGCGGGCGTCGTTGTCGAGGTGGTTCGTGGGCTCGTCGAGCAGCAGTGCGTCGCTGCCCGCGAACAGGATGCGGGCCAGCTCGACGCGCCGTCGCTCGCCGCCCGACAGCACGTTGAGCGGCAGGTCGGCTCGGTCGGGGCGCAGGCCGAGGCCGGCGAGGAGGCTGCGCACCTCGGACTCCGCCGAGTAGCCGCCCGACTGCTCGAACGCCTCCTGGGCGCGCGAGAACTTGCCGATGTTGGCGTCGGAGCTGTCCTCCTCGATGCGGAGGCGGAGCTTTTCGAGGTGGACCGCAGCTTCGTCGAGCCCCCTGCCCCCGAGCACGTGGGTCAGCGCGAGCGTGGCCGGGTCGACGCCGTCGAGCTTGGGGTCCTGCGGCAGGTAGCCGAGACCGCCGCCGACGTGCACGACGCCCGCGAACGCGGGCGCGGATCCCCCCAGCACCTTGAGCAGGCTCGTCTTGCCGGCACCGTTGCGGCCGACGAGCCCGACCTTCTCGCGCGGGCGCACGGTGAAGCTCGCACCCTCGAGAACGAGGTTGCCTGCCACCTCCACAGCGAGACCGCGCACCTGCAACACGGGCGCAATGCTGACAGGCCGC
>JBEEGB010000573.1:0-6467 GCA_041166585.1 Acidimicrobiaceae bacterium | reverse complement strand
GCCTTGGCGGTCGCGGCCGCCGTTGCCGGCAGCCCACCGGTCGCGGCCGAGATGTTGGTGGCGTACTGCGAGGCAAGCACGCTGCCGAGCACGGCGACGCCCAGGGAGCCGCCGAGCTCGCGGGTGGTGTCGTTCATCGCCGCACCCATGCCTGCCTTCGTCACGGGCACCGATGACATCAAGAGCTCGGTGGTGGGTGACATCACGAGCGCCATGCCCCCGGCGGTGATCGACATGCCGATCGCCACCTGCGCGTAGCCGGGGTCGCCGGGCAGCATGGCCAAGATGCCGATGCCAGCGGCGACGATCGCGAGGCCGCCGGCCACCGTCGCTCGAGCACCGAAGCGTTGCACGAGCGACGGAGCCTGCGGGGCGATGAGGATCATGGCCAAGAACATGGGCGCCAACCGCAAGGCGGACTCGAACGTGCCGTAGCCCATCACGAGCTGGAAGAGCTGGCTGATGGAAAAGAACACGCCCATGAGGGTGAAGAACACGAGGGTGATGGCCAGGCTCGACACGCCGAACGTCGCGTGACGGAAGAGGCGGACGTCGAGCATCGGCGAGCTGGCCCGTAGCTCCCAGGCGACGAACAGGCCGACGAGTGCGAGGCCGCCGAGGAGGAAGCCGAGCGTGTTGGGCGAGGTCCAGCCGTGCGCGGGTGCCTCGATGAGGCCGTAGACGACGGTCGCGATGCCCGCGGTCGACAGGGCCGCCCCCAAGAAGTCGAGCTTCGGCTGCTCCGGGTCGCGCGACGTCGGGATGAGGACCATGCCGGCGACCAGCGCGACTGCGGCAACGGGCAGGTTGAGCAGGAACACCGAGTGCCATGACCAGTGCTCGAGCATGAAGCCGCTGATCATCATCCCGATGGCGGCGCCGCCGCCGGACACCGCAGTCCAGATCGCGATGGCCCGGGCGCGCTCGCCGGCAGGGAACACGTTGGTGAGGATCGACAGGGTCGAGGGCATGATCATCGCCCCGCCCAGGCCCATCACGGCGCGTGCCGCGATGAGGCCGCCCCCGCTCGTGGTGAAGAAGGCCGCGAAGCCAGTGGCCAGGGTGAACATGATCAAGCCGGCTTGCATCACGCCCTTGCGGCCGAAGCGGTCGCCGAGCGAGCTGGTGGTGAACAGGAGCCCGGCGAACACGAGCGAGTACGAGTCGACCACCCACTGCTGCGCCGAGCTGGAGAGGCCGAGGTCAGCGGCGATGTTCGGCAGCGCGAGGTTCAGGGCCGTGTTGCCCAGCATCACGAGCAGGAGGCTCGTGCACAGCACCGCGAGGATCGCCCACCGACGGGGGTTCTGCGCGGGTGCGTCGTCGAGATCGTCGGCCGGAAGCGGCTGGTGGGTCGTGGAAGCCATGCCTCCCATCAAACTGTCAGTTCTGCCATATGTCAAGTGTGACACTCGACACGAGTGACAACAAGGCAGTTCTGTCATATGGTGTTCACATGCCTTCACTGCGGGAGCGACACGCCGAACGCACCCGCGACGCCATCGTCGCCGCCGCCTTCGAGCTCTTCGCCGCGAAGGGGTTCGCGGAGACCACCATCGACGAGATCGCCGAGCGCGCCGACATCGCGCCACGAACGTTCTTCCGCTACTTCCCGGCCAAGGAAGCACTGCTCTTCCACGGCACCGAGGACCAAGTCGACGAGGCGGTGGCCAAGCTGCGGGCTCGGCCCGCGGACGAGACCCCCTACGAGAGCCTCCTCGCCGTCCTGCGATCGGGTGCCGCCGAGCTCACCCGCGGCGACAAGCGAGAGGTGATGCTCGCCAAGTTCGCGGCCGAGAACGACCGTCTCTTCGAGCACCACCGCGCCGTGGTCATGTGTCAGTTCGAGGAGAAGGTCACCGAGGTGCTCAACGAGCGGGCCGGCGAGCAGGCCGACCATCTGGCCATCGAGGCCGCGGTGGCCGCAATGCTCGCCGCCTTCGGGACCGCCGTGCGCAGCTGGATCCGAGCCGGCGCCAACGACGACTTCGAGCCGATCCTCGAACGTTGCATCGCCGCCGCGCAGAGCGCCTTCCAGAGCGCACCGCCACCCGCGTAACCGTCAGCCGGAGCGTCCGCGCATCTGGTCCGACCATGAGCCCGCGCATGCTTCCGAGCAGAACGACTGCGGACCTGATGGTGCGTACGCGTGCGCAGTCGGGATCGTGAGACGGCAGACCGGGTCGTGGATGTTGTCGTCGTCGACCATGAGCGACAACCGACAGAGATCGACTGGATCGTGAAAGCCCGCAATGGTGGTCACGCCGGCGGGCTCGGGGACCACCCACGAGGGACTGTGAGCGGCCACATGGCTCGTTGCCAGCAGCTCGTGTGGCTGAGCGCGATCGCACAGGCGGGCCGCGAGGTTGACGCTGCGGCCGATGTAGTCGTCGCCCTCGAACATGATGACGGGCCCATACGAGAGTCCTGCTCGAATCGCCAGTGAAGGGACGGCCTCGGTCATGCGCTGGTCGATCTCGACCGTGAGCGCGGCGATGGCGTCGATCATCGTCGAGCTCAACATGGCACCGTCACCGAGCCACTTGACGACACGCACCCCGCGGCGGGCGGCGGACTCTCGGAGCGCGGTGCGCAGCTCGGCCAGGACCAGAACCACACGGTCATCGCCGTGCCGATCCGTGAACGCGGTGAACCCGCAGAGGTCCACGAACGCGAACGCACGGTCGACTCGCACCTGCTCATCATGACCGAGAGTTGGCGAGGACGGCACCGTTGCGGAACACGGTGACGGGGCCGTCGTCGCTCACCGCGATCACGGTGGCGAGAGGGTCGTCGTGGCTGTAGCGGCGGGCCGATGTGTGACGGGTGCCCTTGAGCGCTTCAACGCTCTCTTCTGCCGCGTTGCTCGGGATGAGCCGCACGCCGAGCTGACGGAGCACGCCGTCGGCATCGAAGACGGCGGCGCCGTCGACCTGGGCGAGCGCGTGGCGTAGCGGCGCGAGGTTTGTCGCCGCGCGGATCCGCAGTGGCGGCGGCGTGGGGAGCCGTTCTTCGACCATCGGACCGGGATCGCCGTTCGGTCGATAGATCAGGAGCGCACCGATGCGCATCGATCCGAGGTCGTAGATCGCGAACTTGAGCATGTCCTCGATCACTGCGGCATCGCCGTGCGTCGAGGTGGCGGTGACGGAAGCGATCCAGCTGCTGGTCGGCGGCTCGTGGTGCCAGCTGAACCCCTCCCACCGAAGCACGCCAAAGCTCCCGACCAGGCGAACCGAACCGGCGGGATGGCGCTGCACGATCGTGGCGTCGAACACGTCGGCAAGCACCACCAGGTCGCGTTCGGACCCTGCCGGCCGGTTGAAGACCATCCACTCGTTCGCGCCATCGGTGCGGCGCAGAAGCCAGCTCGACAGCCCATCGGCGAACCGACGGGCAGCCGAGAGCGGCTGCCGATCCGCTGATCCCCGCGTGATGGCGAGCTGCGTGCCGGACTCCCAGTTCGCTGGATCGGAGCGGGGTTCGAGGATC
Organism: Acidimicrobiaceae bacterium; assembly: GCA_041166585.1. Classification (GTDB taxonomy): domain Bacteria; phylum Actinomycetota; class Acidimicrobiia; order Acidimicrobiales; family JACDCH01; genus JBEEGB01. The sequence goes on along the minus strand of JBEEGB010000573.1, from coordinate 2,975 downwards.
GTGCCGCTGCTCACCACCCGTCGCTCGTGGACGTCGGGGCGCAAGGCGTGATCGATCTCTTCGATCAGCAGTGCCTGGAAGGCGTCGCTTCCCTCGAGGACCAGCCCACTCTCGTCGAGCTCCTCTGCGAGCCGTCGTCGCCTCCCGGCTCCCGGCTCTGGCATCGACCGGACGCTACCGCCAGCCCCACGCAATGAGCGCGCTCAGGTGAAGTCCAGGCCTGCGAAGTCGCCCTGGTTGCGCCACATGTCGAGGTACTGGAAGTACGCCATGGCGCCGCCCGGGTAGCCGAGGAACCAGTCACGGCCGACGCCGCCAGGTTGCCCCTCGTTGTTGTAGTAGCCGGGAGTGCAGTCGACGGAGCCGATCACGCCCAGGGCGGGCGCCGAGAACAGCAGCTCCATCCAGGCGTCCTCCGCCTCCTTCGTCACCTCGACCGCGCCGTGCCCAGTGTCGAGCGCGTGGCGCACGATCATGGCCAGCGTCTTGCCCGCCTCGGTGAAGTTGTGCGGCACGTTCGAGATCAAGTTCGCGCCCTGCGAGATCTGCACGATGAACAGGTTGGGGAACCCGTGGACGTGCATGCCGTGCTTGGTCCGCATCCCGTCGGCCCACACGTCCGAGAGCTTCACGCCGTCACGCCCGGTGGTGTCGTACCCGGCTCGTCGGGTGAACTCCGTGCCGACCTCGAAGCCCGAGGCGTAGATGATGCAGTCGACCGCGTACTCCTTGCCGGCCACCACCAGCCCGCGCTCGGTGATCCGCTCGACGCCCCTGCCGTCGGTGTCGACGAGGTGGGTGCCGGGCTCGTTGAACGCCTGCAGGTACTCGTCGTGGAAGCACGGGCGCTTGCAGAGCTGGCGGTACCAGGCCTTGAGGTTCTGCGCGGTCTCTGGATCTTCGACGATCGAGTCCACGCGGGCTCGGATCTCGCTCATCTTCTCGAAGTCGGAGTCCTCGAAGGCCGCCATCATCTTCTCGGGCGTGAAGTCCTCCGGCGGCAGCGACATGATCTTGTCGCGGATGCGGCGGGCGAGATCCGTCCAACCGTCCATCACCAGGTCCTCGTCCGGCATCATCATCCCGGTCTGGATGGCGGTGAAGTTCTCCAGCCACCGCTGCTGCCAGCCCGGCGTCGCCATCTCCGCGAACCACTGTGGGTCGGTGGGCCGGTTGTCCCGCACGTCCACGGACGACGGCGTGCGCTGGAAGACGTAGAGCTCCTGGCACGCCTTGGCGAGCTGCGGCACGCACTGCACCGAGGTGGCGCCGGTGCCGATGATGGCGACGCGCTTGTCGGCGAGGTGCTCCATCGGCGCCCCGGAGGCATCGCCGCCCGTGTAGTCGTAGTCCCAACGGCTGGTGTGGAACGAGTGCCCGCGGAACTCCTCGATGCCGGGGATGCCCGGAAGCTTCGGCACGTGCAGCGGACCGAGACCCATCGCAACGAACTGGGCGGTGAACTCGTCGCCCCGGTTCGTGCGGACGATCCAGCACGACCGCACACCGTCCCACTCGAGGGCGGTCACCTCGGTGTGGAACAGCGCGTTGTCGTAGAGGCCGAACTGCTTCCCGATGCGCTGGCTGTGCTCGAGGATCTCGGGCGCGTGCGCGTACTTCTCGGTCGGCATGTGACCGGTCTCTTCGAGCAGCGGCATGTAGACGAAGCTCGCCGTGTCGCATTGCGCTCCCGGGTACCGGTTCCAGTACCAGGTGCCCCCGAAGTCGCCGCCCTTCTCGATGATGCGGACGTCGTCGACGCCGGCCTCCTTGAGTCGAGCGCCGGTGACGAGCCCCGCGAAGCCGCCGCCGATGAAGGCCACCGTCACGTGGTCGGTCTTGGGCGCCCGCTCGGTCCGAGGCGTGTACGGATCGTCGAGGTAGTGGGCCAGCTGGTCCTTCAGCTGCAGGTACTGGGCGTTCCCGTCCGGCCGGAGGCGCTTGGCCCGCTCCTCCGCATACCGCTGCTTCAGCGCGTCTTTGTCGATCGTCGTCATCAACGACGAGTCAAGACAATCTTGACCGTCCGGTCAAGTGTCAGCGCGGGAGGTTGGCGAGGACTCGATCGAACACTGCGGTGAGCACGTCCACCTCGTCGTCCGACAGGAGATCGAAGAAGTGGCGGCGGGTGGCGGCGACGTGCCCAGGCGCGGCGCCTTCGATCGCGGCACGACCGGCGTCGGTCATGCGAACCATCGCACCCCGTGCGTCCTCGGCGCACTCCTCGCGGACGACGAGCCCGCGCTTCTCCATCCGGCTGACGTGATGGGAGAGCCGGCTGCGATCCCAGAGGATCTCTCGGCCGAGCTCACGAGCGCGCAGCATGCCGTCGGGCGACTCGGACAAGGGAACGAGGACGGCATAGTCCGATCCTGAGAGCCCGTCGTGGCTGATCTGCTCCTCGAGCACGCTCGGCAGCTCCTGGTTGAGGCGAAGCCAGGTCCGCCAGAGGTGCGCCTCGCGCTCGTCCAGCCAGCGCGGTCTCGCCATCAGGAATACCGTACCGGGCGTTTTGTTGATGCGTCAACGATATCCACCTATTGTGGACACGTCACCAAAGAGGAGCTGCTCCCCATGTCGGATCGAACTCGGTTCCCGCTGGTCTTCGGGTTGGACACGTTCGGCGACGTCACCCACGACGCCGACGACCGCCCGCTCTCCCACGCGCAGACGCTTCGCAACGTCGTCGAGGAAGGCGTCTTCGCCGAGCAGGTGGGCGTCGACTACTTCGGCATCGGCGAGCACCACACCGACGACTTCCCGATGCCGGCTGGCGACGTCGTCCTCAGCGCGATCGCATCGCGCACGACCCGCATCCACCTCGGCTCCGCGGTCACGGTGCTCAGCTCGGACGATCCCGTTCGGGTGTTCCAGCGCTACTCCACGCTCAACGCCATCTCTGGCGGTCGGGCGGAGGTCATCCTCGGGCGGGGCTCGAGCATCGACTCGTTCCCGCTGTTCGGCTACGACCTGGC
>JBEEGB010000572.1:0-4750 GCA_041166585.1 Acidimicrobiaceae bacterium | reverse complement strand
ACCGACCATCGTCTCGTCCAGGCGGCTGCCGAGCTTCACGGCCCGGTCGTGGGGGACGCCGAACAGCTCGAAGACGCTGCCCCGCTCCTCGTCGGACTGGGTCAGCTGCTGCTCGAAGAAGGCTTCGCCCTCGACGGGGGTCTGCCAGATCTTGGCGAAGTCGTGCCACTCGAAGTCGATGTCGCCGAGCCCGGCCGCGTCGGTGACCCACGAGCGCACCAGCTCGGGCCGCGTGCTCACCAGCCTGAGCACGAGCCCGCCTCCCCAGTCGTGACCGACGAGGTCGATCGGCCCCGAGCCCTGCATCGCCTCGAGCTCGCCGACGAGCCACTCGACGTACTCCTCCTTCGTGGCGCCGAAGCCATCGGGGCGAGGGCAACCGAAGCCGGGGAGCGACAACGTCACGACGTCACCATCGGCCAGGTGGGAGACGAGCGTCTCCCAGATCTCTGCGGTCTCGGGAACGCCATGGACGAGGACGCGGGTCATGCGCCTACCCTAAATCGACATGGACGAGCTCGTCGGAGCGCTGGCGGAGCAGCAGGCCGAGCTCTCGGGGCTGGTCTCGGGTCTGGACGAGACGGGCTGGCAGCGTGCCTCGCGCTGCGACGGGTGGACGGTGGCCGACGTCGTGCTCCACCTCGCGCAGACGAACGAGCTCGCCGTGGGCAGCGCGACCGGTCGCTTCGCGGAAGCCGCTGCCGCGCTCGCCGCGGGGACCAGGCCGGCGCTGTCGGTGGACGACGCGGCCGAGGTCGCCGTGGCCCGCGACCGAGGCACGCCCGGCGAGGTGATCCGCGAGCGCTGGCAGACCGGCGCCGACGCGCTGCGCGACGTGCTGCGCGCCTGCGACCCCCATGAACGCGTGACGTGGGTGGCGGGCGAGCTCTCGGTCCACACGCTGGTGGCGACCCGCTTGGCGGAGACGTGGATCCACACGGGTGACGTCGCCGCCGCGTTCGACGTCGAGCTGGCACCGACGGATCGCTTGCGCCACATCGCGCGGCTCGCGTGGCGGACGTTGCCGTACGCGTTCGCGCGCGACGGTCGCGAGCTCGCCGGGCCGGTGGCCTTCGAGCTGCGCGGCCCGAGCGGCGCAGCTTGGGACTTCACGCCCACCTCCGAGCCGGCGACCGTCGTCCGCGGCGACGGAGTGGAGCTGTGCCTCGTCGCGGCCCGCCGGGTCGATCCCGCCGACACCGCCCTGGAAGCCGAAGGGCCTGACGCTCGAGCCGTGCTCGAGCTCGTGCGCACCTACGCCTGATCGGCCTCGAACTCGGCCAGCCGCGCGAGGAAGCGCTCCGGGTGCACGAGGTGCGGGTAGTGGCCGACCTCGGGCCACACCTCGACCGTCGCGCCCGGGATCACCTCCGCCAGCCACTCGCCGTACCCGGGTCCGGGATCGATGCCGTGCAGCGAGAGGTAGGGCACCTTCACCTGCGCGCCGAGGGATCGGATGAGGGCGTCGAGATCCTCGGGAGACGACTCGAGCACCGGCGACCAGATGGCGAGCACCACCGCTTGATCCGAACGACGGAGCCCGTTCATCCGCTCATGCTCGACGCTGCTCAGCTGGCCCTCCATCGAGCCGAGCACCGCGTCCATGGTGGCCGTGAACGTCGTCACGTCGCCGCGGAGCGCGGGCTCGATCTGCCGCAACGCTCCCTGGAAGTCGGCCAGCGCGAGCGGCTGGTCGACGTTCACGATGCCGCGTGACGGGTGCAGCCCCCCGTACGCGGTCGCGACCACGCCGCCGAGCGAGTGGCCCACGACGATCGGGTCGTCCACTCCGACCTCGCGCACGACGCTCGCCACCTCATCGGCCATCCGGTCCGCGGCATAGCTCGCCGCCGGTCCCGATTCGCCATGACCGGGGAGGTCGACGAGCACCACCGTGTGATCGGCGGCGAGCGCCGGCACGAGCGGATCCCACATGCGCCGAGACTCGGTGAGGCCGTGGATGAGGAGCAGTGGGCTCCCAGTGCCGATGATCTCGTGGGCGAGCATGAGCAGACGGTACTGGCGAGGACCTACCGTGATGCCCCATGAAGATCTCAGTCGACGACAGCCGCTGCGAAGGCCACGGCCGCTGCTACGCGATCGCGCCGGAGCTGTTCGAGGCGGACGAGATCGGCAACGGTCACGCGATCGGGGACGGCTCGGTCCCGCCGGAGCTCGAGGACAAGGCGCGCAAGGCCGCGCTCAACTGCCCCGAGCGCGCCGTGCTGATCGACGAGGACGCCTGATGGCCGAGCACCCGCCGGTCACCGACTGGGCGACCGACTTCGACCACACGGACAAGGTGTGGGCGGCCGACCCCTTCCCGATCTTCGACGAGCTGCGCGCGTCGTGCCCGGTCGCCCACTCCGACCGTTACGGCGGCGTCTGGCTCCCGACCCGGCACGAGGACATCGCCGCGGTGGCCTACGACACGGACACGTTCACCTCGCGCAGCGTCGTCGTCACCGAGCACCGACCGCCGGTGGAGATGGCACCGGCTGGCGGCATCCCACCGATCTCCTCCGACCCGCCGTTCCACCACGGCGCCCGCCGTCTGCTCCTCGCGCCCTTCTCCCCGCAGGCGATCGACCGCCTCGAGGCCTCGACACGCGCGTACTGCGAGGAGCTGGTCGATGCACTGCGCGGCCGCGACGTCGTCGACGCCGCCGAGGAGTACGCGCAGCACATCCCCGTGCGCGTGATCGCGCACATGCTCGGGTTCCCCCAAGAGGACGCGGACATGTTCCGTGACTTCGTGAAGCGCGTGCTCGAGGGCGTCGATCGTCCGTTCGAGGAGCGGATGGAGAGCCTTCAAGCGCTGTTCGAGTACCTGCGGACGCAGGTCGAGGACCACATCGCCAACCCGCGCGACGACCTCACGACGTACCTCCTCAACGCGGAGGTGGACGGGGTGCAGCTCGCGATCGACCATGTCGGTGGCACGATCGGCTTGCTGCTCATCGCAGGGATCGACACCACGTGGAGCGCCATCGGCGCCTCGCTGTGGCACCTGGCCGGCAACCCGAGCGACCGCGAGCGGCTCGTCGCGGAGCCCGAGCTGCTCCCGACCGCGATGGAGGAGCTGCTGCGTGCCTACGCGCCGGTGACGATGGCAAGGCTCGTGCGGGAGGACGTCGTGTGGAACGGCTGCCCGATGAAGGCCGATGACTGGGTGTTGCTCTCCTTCCCGTCCGCCAACCGCGACCCCGAGGCCTTCGACGACGCGGATCGCGTCATCATCGACCGCGAGGTGAACCGTCACGCGGCATTCGGGCTCGGCATCCACCGTTGCGCGGGCTCCCACCTGGCTCGCATGGAGCTGCGTGTCGCGCTCGACGTGTGGCTCGACGCGTTCCCGAGCTTCGAGCTCGCCGACCCTGGAGCCGTCACCTGGTCAGGCGGTCAGGTCCGCGGCCCCCGCAAGCTCCCGATCCGCATCGGGTAGTCAGGTCACAACGGCGTAGACGTGCCACTCGTCGGGGATGCCCTTCAGGGCGCGCTGACCGCGGTCGTGGAAGCTGATGCCCGAGCCGGCGACGAGCTCGCGCACGGTCGAGGAGACGAGCACCTCACCTGACTCTGCGAGCGCGCCGATGCGGGCGCCGAGGTGGACGGCGATGCCGGCGATCTCCCGGTCTCGCACGACGATCTCGCCCGTGTGGATGCCGCTGCGCACCCGCAGCCCGATCGTGCTCAGCTCGTCCCGGATGGCGATCGCGCAGTTGATGGCCCGTCCCGGTCCGTCGAACGTGGCGACCACGCCGTCGCCCGTCGGGGTCACCACGCGACCGCGGAAGTGCTCGAGGCAGTCACGGACGACGCGGTCGTGCTGGTCGAGGAGCTTGGTCCACTGGAGATCTCCCAGCCCCGCTGCCGTGGCCGTCGAGTCGACCAGGTCGGTGAAGAGCAGCGTGGCCAGCGTCCGGTCGGTGCGCAGCGGGGGTCGCGCCCCGGTGAGGAACGCTTCGACCTCGTCGAACAGCACGTCGGTGTCGCCCAGGAAGAACAGGTCCTCCGCGCCCGGGACCTCCTCGAGGCGCGCGTCCGGGATGTGATCGGCGAGGTAGCGACCGTGGGCAACGCGGATCCACGGGTCGTCGCGGCGGTGCAGCACCAGCGTGGGCGCCTGGACCATGGTGAGCACCGAGCGGACGTCGACCTCGAACATCATGCGGCGCATCACCTCCGCGGTGCGCGGGCTCACCGACTGTCGTTGGTAGCGCGCCCACCAGGCGCGGAACGCGGCGTCGGGGTCGCCGCCGGTGAGGAAGTCGATCGTCGAGCCGTCGAGGTACGAGTCCTCGAGGATCTGGTCGCGCAGGTGATCCGGTATCCCGTGCAGGTAGTCGTCCGCCCTCGACAGCCGCGCGTAGCTGTTGATGAGCACGACCGCCGACGCGCGGTGCGGGTGCATGGCCGCGAACTGCATCACCATCGGTCCGCCGGCTCCGACACCGATGAGCGCGGCGCTCTTGGAGTCCGCGTCGTCCATGACGACACGGACGTCGTCGATCCAGTCCTCGAGCGTGGGCAGGCCGTCGAGGGAGACCGGGTCGGACAGCCCGATGCCGCTCTTGTCGAACACGAGCAGACGGCAGAACGCGGCCAGCCGGTTCAGCGCGTCGGCGAACGCTGCTCCGTCCCACATGAGCTCGACGTTGCCGAACCAGTCGGCGACGAGGACGACGTCGAGCGGACCATCGCCTACGACCTGGTAGGCGACGTGGCGGTCGTCGTTGCGCGCGTACTG
>JBEEGB010000571.1:0-8744 GCA_041166585.1 Acidimicrobiaceae bacterium | reverse complement strand
CTGGCTCTCACGGTCGCGGGTCGAGAAGTACGCATCCGACGCCTCGGCCGACACCCGCTCGACCGGTCCGGTCACGATCACCTGGCGGTGCATCGGGAACCAGGGGAACACGATGCTGGCCCACGGGTTCTCAGCCAGCTGCCGGCCCTTGAGGCTCTCGTAGCTCGTGAACCACACGAAGCCGTCCTCGTCGATGCCCTTGAGCAACACGTGCCGCACCCGCGGGTGCCCGTCGGCGCCAGCCGTGGCCAGCGCCATCGCGGTCGGTTCCGGCAGCTCGGCCGAGGCCGCGTCCAGCCAGTCCTCGAACTGCGCGATCGGGTCGGGGTCGAGGTCGGCGGCATCCATCGCCCTGCGTGTCTAGCGTCCGGCGATGACCTGCGACGACTACGACGACCGCTGCGCCTGAGCGGCGCGCCAGCAGCCCACGACGTGGTCGTCGACGAGACCGCCGGACTGCATGAACGCGTACACCGTGGTCGGCCCCACGAACTTGAAGCCGCGCTTGAGCAACGTCTTCGACAACACGGTGGACTCGTCGGTGCGCGCCGGCACCTGATCGAGCGCGCCGAGCGGTCGGGGCCGCGACGGCGGGGCGTGCGACCAGACGAGCTGCTCGAGCGTCGTGCCCTCGTCGTGCAGCCGCATCACCGCGCGGGCGTTGCCGATGGTGGCCTCGATCTTGCCCCGGTGGCGGACGATGCCTGCGTCGGCGAGCAGGCGCTCGACGTCGCGCTCACCGAACGCGGCGACGGCATCGATGTCGAAGCCGGCGAACCCGGCCCGGAACGCGGGGCGCTTGCGGAGGATCGTGATCCACGACAACCCAGCCTGGAACCCTTCGAGGCACAGGAGCTCGAACAGCTGGCGCTCATCGTGGACCGGCGTCCCCCACTCGTCGTCGTGGTACGCGATGTAGTCGGGGTCGGTGCCCACCCACGAACACCGACCCCGAGTCACATCAGACGTTGAACTTCAGGTTGTAGGTGGTCTTGAGGCCGCCGATGCAGAGAGGGCGGGTGGGGCACTCAGGCGGGCCACCGAACTTCAGCGGGTCGCTGACCTTGGCGAGGTCAGAGATCTTGGCCAGCGTGTACTTGTCCGCGGTCTTCTTGGTGACGACGAACGTGTTCACGCTGTCGGCCACGGCCGGCTTCGTGAGCGTGAAGCCCTTCGCCTCGGCCAGCGTCTTGGCCTCGCTCAGCGTCTTGTCGAGATCGTTCGACGACGTGCCACCGAGGAACGTGTCGAGCGTGCCGACGAACTCGGGCACGAGGTCGAGCTGACCCGACTCGAGTGCCGGGATGTACGCCTCACGCGCGCCGAAGTCGAGCTTGAACGTCACCGTCGCACCGGCTTGCTTGAGGGCCTGCCCGTAGAGCTGGGCGGCGATCTCCGACTCGGCGAAGTTGGCGCTGCCGACCGTGAACGATCCCGTCGCCGTCTTCGAGCCCGGAAGTGAGTTGTCCGTCAGGAAGCCCTTCGCGACGTCCTCCGGGTTCTGGCCGTCGATGGCGACAGCGGCCACGAGCTTCTGCATGCTCGCCTTGTCCAGCTTGGCGTTCACCGCGTCGAGCACCGCCGTGACGTCGGCCGTCGCCTTCGCCTTGAGCACCGCGGGGACGAAGTTGTCGACCGGCTGGAGCTTCTTGTCGTCCTCGAGCGCGACCCAGCCGTTCTTGGCGATGGCGCCGTCGCTCGAGAACAGCAGCGCCACGTCGATGTCGCCCTTGTCGAGCGCGGCCTTGGTGGTCGGACCGCCGACGTCGAGCGGCGTGAACGTGAACGTGGCGCCGCCCGCGGCGCTGGAGGACGAGCCACTGCTCGACGTCGACCCACCGCTGGAGGCGGTGCTGGCCTTCTTGCTGTCGCTTCCGCAGGCCGACGCCATCAGCAGCAATGCCATGGCGGCGCCGAGCAGAATGCGTACAGGGGTTCTGGTCACACGAGTGCCTTTCCTTGGTGGATTGTGGTTGTCGCCGCAACGGCGGCGGCCCTCGCAGAGACGACCTCGGCCCGCATCCCTCGCGGCGTGAGCACGCGCTGGGCCCCGCCCAACGCGATCTCGGTCGCGAGTGACAGCAGTGCGACGAGGGTGGCCCCCGCGAAGATCTGGGTGTTGTCGAAGATGGCGCGGCCATCGATGATGTAGCGCCCGAGCCCGCCGGCCCCGACGAAGGCGGCGATCGTGGCGGTGGCGACGACCTGCACGCTCGCGGTGCGCACTCCGGCCATCAGGAGCGGCACCGCCATCGGGAGCTCGGCCTTGAGCAGCACCTCGGCCTCGTTCATGCCCATGCCCCGCGCCGAGTCCCGCACCTCATCCGGCACCTCGGCGACCGCGACGTACGCGTTCGTCACCAGCGGAGGAACGGCCAGCGCGACGAGCGCGACGAACGTGGTGAACGACCCGATCAGCGGCAGCTCGAGGAGACCGAACTGCTGGGTGCCGAGCACCAAGATCGCGAAGCTGGGGATGGCGCGCCCGATGTTCGAGACGTTCACCGCGACCGTGCCGAACCGGCGCTTGTGTCCGAGCCACACCGCGACCGGCACGGCGAGCACGATCGCCGCGATGATCGCGGCGAGCGAGTACTGGACGTGCTCGAGCAGCCGGTTGGGGATCCCGGTGTGGCCGCGCCAGTGCGCGGGGTCGTTGAACCACGTGACGACGTCGGAGAGGAAGCTCATCGATGCACCGTCCCCTAGCGCTCCGCCGCCCGCGACCGCGCCCACGGAGAGAGGAGGCGTTGGATCAGGCCGAGGGCGAGATCAGCCACGAGGGCGAGGGCCATGGAGAGGGCGATGCCGACGGTGATCGCGGTGCGGATGGGACGGTTCTGCCCGATGTAGATCAGGTTGCCGAGGCTGGGGATGGCGAGGAGGCCGGCCACCGCGGCGAGGCCGATCACCGTCACGGTGGCAATGCGAACGCCGGCCATGATCGCGGGAAGGGCGAGCGGCAGCTCGATCCTCACCAGCCTCCGGAACCGGCCGTAGCCCATCCCGTCGGCCGCATCCTTGATCTCCTCCGGCACGCCGTCGAGCCCCTCCACCACGTTGCGGAAGAGGATGAGGAGCGTGTAGCTGGTCAGCGGGATGAGCGCGGTGGTGCGGGTGAGGCCGGTCACCGGGATGAGGAGGGCGAAGGCGGCCAAGGACGGGATCGTGTAGAGGATGCCCGTGATCCCGAGCGTCGGCGTGTAGAGCCAGCGCCAGCGGGCCGCCGCCACCCCGAGGGGCAGCGAGACCAGCAACCCGATCCCCACCGCGAAGGCGGTGAGGATCACGTGCTCCCGCAGCGACGACCAGATCAGATCGGTGTTCCGCCCGACCCAGTCCCACCACAGCCAACGGTCGACGTTGGCGGCCAGGATCACCCGGCCACGGCCTCGTCACTGGATGGTGGTTGGTGAACCACGGTGCCCTCCCGCAGGTGTTGCGCCCCGGAGCGCCGTCCGTGGCCGGCCTGGGCCGACCACTGGGTACGAATGGGCCGAAGGCTAGCGTGAACTGCTTGATCCGTCTCGACCGCGTGTCCAAGGTCTACGGCGACGGCACCGTGGCGGTGCACGAGCTGAGCCTCGATGTCGAAGACGGCGAGATCTGCGTGCTCGTCGGGCCCTCCGGCTGCGGCAAGACGACCACGATGCGGATGATCAACCGGCTCATCGAGCCGACGAGCGGCAAGATCTTCCTCGACGACGAGGACGTCACCCAGATGGACCCGGTGGCGCTCCGCCGCCGCATCGGCTACGTGATCCAGCAGATCGGGCTGTTCCCCCACCAGACGATCGGGACGAACATCGCGACGGTGCCTCGGCTGCTCGACTGGCCGAAGGCGAAGGTCAAGGCCCGGGTCGATGAGCTGCTCGAGCTCGTCGGGCTCGACCCCGCGACGTACCGCGACCGCTACCCGAGCCAGCTGTCCGGCGGTCAGCGCCAACGGGTCGGCGTGGCCAGGGCGCTCGGGGCTGATCCGCCGGTGCTGTTGATGGACGAGCCGTTCGGCGCCATCGACCCCATCAACCGTGAGCGCCTGCAGGACGAGTTCCTCCGCCTGCAGGAAGCGGTGAAGAAGACCGTGGTGTTCGTCACCCACGACATCGAGGAGGCGGTGAAGCTGGGCGACCGCATCGCCATCATGCGCGAGGGCGGGTACCTCGCCCAGTACGACACCCCGGCCGAGATCTTGGGGAACCCGGCGTCGGAGTTCGTCGCCGACTTCGTCGGTGCCGACCGCGCCCTCAAGCGCCTCAAGGTCACCGGCTTCGGGCTCGAGGACCTCGAGCAGCCACCGGTGCTACCGCATGACCTGGACCTCGCCTCGGCGCGCGAGCACATGGATGCCGGCCCGTTCGACTTCGCCGTCGTCCTCGATGCCGAGGGCAAGCTGCAGGGCTACCTCGCGCGGACCAGGGCCGAGGGTGACGGTGCCGTCGCCGACCGCCTGCAGCGGCTCGAGGCGTGGGTGCGCATCGGCGACACGCTGAAGGACGCGTTCGCCGAGATGTTGCTGTACGACGCGGGCTGGGTCGCGGTGCTCGATGACGACGACCGCTTCCTCGGTGTGCTCACCCCCGAAGCCCTGTACGCGGCGACGCGCCGAAGCATCGAGCACGAGTCACGCAGCGAGCGCGAGTCCTAGTCCACCAAAACCGGGCTCTTCGGGGTGTCGATGAGCGGTGCCTTCGGCTTGCCGATGAGGCCGCGCGACACCCAGCCGCGGCGGTCCGCCCAGACCAGCATCGGTGGCAGGACGACCAGCGCGCTCGCCAGCGCCACCGCGACGTTCATGGCGACGATGCGGCCGAAGTCACGCAGGAGTGGCAGCGACGAGAACGACAGCACCGCGACGCCGGCGATCGCGGTCATGCCCGAGACGATGAACGCGCGCCCGGTCCTCGCCGCGGCGACGTCGGCCGCGGCTTGCGGCTCGAGCCCTCGTCCTCGCTCCTCTACGAAGCGCAAGAGGATCAGTGAGGTGAACTCCGTGCACGCGGCGATCACGAGCGGTCCGCCCACAGCGGTCATCGGGCTCAGCTCGAAGCCGGCGAAGTACGCCACCAGCGACGCGGTGCCCACCGCGATGAGCACCGGCACCAGCGAGAGCAGCGACCGGATCACCGAGCGCAGCCGCACCGAGAGGAACGCGAACACGAACCCGATGGCGAGGTAGGTGAGCAGGATCCGGTTGGCCTCGAGGTTGTCGAGCAGGCCGACGCCGACGACGGCGAGCCCTGACGGCGTCGCCCGGATGCCGGCCGGCGGGTGCGTGTCGGTGCGCAGCGCGCGCACGACCGGCGCCCGCTCCTCGAGCGACCCGGGACCGGTGCGGAAGATGATGTTGAAGTCCTTGCCGTCAGCGGTCGCCGTGGATGCCTTGATGTCGGCGGGCGCGACGTCGTAGGCCGACTTCACGTCGGCGCCCGTGGGCGCGATGTCGGTTGCGCCCGGCACGAAGAGCAGGTCGCCCACCGCCGTCTCGATGCTCGACGCGGTCAGGAGCGTCTGCGGATACTTCGTGAGCTGCTCCTGGGCAAAGGTGTGGACGAAGGAGATGAACTCGTCGGAGAAGACGTTGTCGGCGGTGACGAAGACGCCCAGCTCGTTCGAGGAGTGGACCTCGCTCTCGACCGCGCGGATGTCCTTGATGGTCTGCGAGCTCTGGTTCACCCACTGGATCGGATCGGTCTGCAGCGTGAGCTTGTCCTCGACGAGCACGCCGCCGCCGAAGATGAGGATGCTGAGCAGGATGAGCGGTGGCGCGGCCTTCGCCGGCAACGAACCCATCTTCACGGTGAGACGGCCGAGGAAGCCCTCACGGAAGTCGCGGCCCTTCGTCGGCGACTTGTACTCGCGGATCCCGAGCACCGCGAGCGGGATGATGATCGACCCGATGCAGATGACGATGATGCCGACCGCGAGCAGCAGACCGAACTGCCGGATCATCGGCACCTTGGCGAAGCGGAGGGCGGCGAACGCGAACACCGCGTCGAACGTGACCACCAGGAGCGCTGGGCACAGGGCGCGCGCCGTCTCCTGGATCGGGTGCGGCACGCGATCGATCACCACCTCCTCCTCGACGCGCGCGTGCATCTGGATCGCGTAGTCGATGCCGACGCCGAGCATCACCGGCAACCCGGCGATGGTGACGATCGTGAGAGGGATGCCCAGATAGCCGGCGAGGCCGAAGGCCCACACGACCCCGATGAGGATCACGGCGAGCGGCAGCAGTCGCCAACGCACGTCGAAGAACACCAAGAGGATCAGGACCATGATCCCCACGGCGATGCCGCCGAGTGTGAGCATGCCGCCCTTGAGGTAGTCGTTGATGTCCTTGAGGAGCAGCGGCGCGCCCGTGGTGACGGTGTGCGCGTTCGGCAACGAGAGCTTCGCCGCCTCCTTCGTGACGTTGACGGACGCGCTGCCCTCCTGGTCGATCGACTCGTTGCCCCTCAGGCGCACGATCACCTGCGCGTGCTGCGTGTCGGGCAGGAACGGGCGCAGCGCCTTCCGGACCTGACCGCCGTTGTCGTAGAGCAGGAACTTCACCCACTCCGGGTTCGTCAACACGCGCTGGTCGGCGGGGATCGCACCGACACGGCCGAGCGTCGTGGCCGAGTCAGCTTGGCGCGCCGCGGCTTGGGGAGTGCCGGCCGGCTCCTTGACGAGCGCACCCAAGAGCGCCTTGCCCGCCACGCTCTGCGTGATGTCCCCGTTGGGGCTGGCGACGAGGCTGTTCGAAAAGACCAGCGCGGTGAGCGGGGTGACGACGCCCTGGTAGCGGCCCGTGTTCGTGAGCGCGTCGTGGAGGGCGGTGAACTGCTGCTGGCCGGCGTCGTTGAACAGCTCGTCGATCGCGTGGCCCTGGTCCATCGTGATGACGGTGAGCATCGCCTGGCCACCGAACAAGGACTGGTACTGCACGTTGTCCTTGTAGACCTGGTCGCTCGTGTTGAGGTAGCTGTCCTGGCCGGTCGCGAACTTGAGCTTGCTGATCCCGAGCCCCAGCCCGACGGTGATGACCAGTCCGAGGACGACGACGAGCATGGCTCGCTTCCCGAGCTCAACGGCCAACCAAGACCAGAACCTCTGCATCCATGTCCCCCGATGTCGGCGCGCCGGCGAAGACCGGGACGCTAGTGGGCGCTATCGGGCGGTGATGGCCGTCGCGCCGCCGAGGTAGGGGTGCAGCACCTCGGGGAGCGCGACGGAGCCGTCGGGCTGACGGTAGGTCTCGAGGAGCGCAGCCCAGATCCGTGGCCACGCCAGCGCCGAGCCGTTGAGCGTGTTGGCCACCTCGGTGCCCTTCGGCTTGTCACCGCTCGTGGCGGCGGGTCGGTAGCGGACGTTGGCCCGTCGAGCCTGGAAGTCCGCGTACCACGACACCGACGACACCTCGAGCCACCGGTCGACCCCCGGTGCGTAGACCTCGATGTCGAACGTGCGGGCGTTGGAGAAGCCGAGGTCGCCCGTGCACAGGTCCAGCACGCGGTAGGCCAGTCCGAGGTCGGTGACGATCGCCTCGGCCCTGGCGAGGATGTCGGCGTGCCCAGCGGCCGACTGCTCCGGGGTGCAGTACGCGAACAGCTCGACCTTGTCGAACTCGTGCGTGCGCAGCACGCCGCGGGTGTCGGCGCCGGCCGAACCGGCCTCGCGCCGGAAGCACGGGGTGTAGGCACAGAACCGGCGGGGCAGGTCGGCCTCGTCGAGCACCTCGTCGCGGTGCATCGACGTCAGTGGCACCTCGGCGGTCGGGATCGCCCACAGGTCGTCGCGCTCGAGGTGATAGGCGTCGTCGGCGAACTTGGGGAGCTGACCGGTCGACACCATCGTCTCGCTCCGCACGAAGGTCGGAGGGCGGACCTCCTCGTATGCCCCGTCACCGGTGCTGTGGCGGTCGAGCGCGAGCTGCGTGAGCGCGCGCAGCACGCGGGCGCCCATGCCGCGGTAGAGCGAGAACATCGACCCCGAGAGCTTCACGGCCCGTTCGGGATCGAGGATGCCGAGCTGCTCGGCGACGTCCCAGTGCGGGACGCGCTGGTGCTCGTCGTAGGCGTCGGGATCGTAACCGTGCACCCGCAACACGACGTTGTCCTCCGGACCGGCGCCGTCGGGCGCGTCGGGGCTCGGCAGGTTCGGGATGCGGAGCAGGATCCCCCGTATCTCCTCGGCCAGCGCGTCGTGGCGCGCGGCCAGCTCGGCCTCGAGCTCACCGAGCGCGCGGCTCTCCGCCTGGAGGGCTTCGGCCTCGTCGGCCTGTCCCTCCTTGCGCAACCGGCCGACCTCCTTCGAGAGCGACTTGATCCGGGCCCTGAGCTCGTCGCGCTCGACCATGAGGCGACGCTGGCGTTCGTCCAGCTCGGCCACGGCGTCGAGCTCGACCAGGACCGAGGGGTCGCCTCGGCGAGACAGCGCAGCCCGCACACCTTCGAGGTCGGCGCGAATGCGGCGGACGTCGATCACGGCGGCGAGGGTACTTGGAGAGCCCTTCCCGCTTCGACGGGGTTCGTGGGGCCGGTTAGTTTCCTTGCCCGGCATGCGGGCGATCGAGATCGTTGATCTGGCAGTGCACCACGGTCCCGTGCGGGCCGTGGACGGCGTGACGTTCGCCGTCGAACCCGGCGAAGTCGTCGCCCTGCTCGGGCCGAACGGCGCAGGCAAGACCACGACCGTGGAGACCGCTGAGGGCTACCGCAGACCCACGTCCGGCTCGGTGCAGGTGCTCGGCCTCGATCCGG
>JBEEGB010000570.1:0-3115 GCA_041166585.1 Acidimicrobiaceae bacterium | reverse complement strand
GACCTTCACCGGTGAGGCGGGCTTGGTGCGCGGTCACCTCGTCAGGTGACATGACCTCGACACCGAGGTGGTTCAAGCGGCTCTGGGCGCCGGCGTTCTCGAACAGCACGAGCTTCAGCGGGGGATCGGCGATCGCGAAGTTGGCGTAGCCGGGCTTGCGCTTGTTCGGCTCGGTCGCGAAGAGCTTGGCGTAGAAGGCGACCGCCTTGTCGATGTCGGGAACGTTGAGCGCGAGCTGAACTCGTGACATTGTCGGGTGCCTCCGGTAGATTGACCGATGTCGATACATCGACTCTTGCAAATGCATCGACGTTTGTCAATAGGTGGAGGATCGATCCGTGGCGAGCAAGCAGATGTCCGTGGTTCAGCTCGAGGGGGTGTGCTGCGCGCCCCTGCTCGCCGCACCCTTGGCTGAGGAAGAAGCAGCGGAGCTGGCCAAGGTGTTCGCGGCGCTCGGGGACCCTGTTCGCCTGCGGTTGCTCAGCCTCGTCGCCGAGGGCGGCGAGGTGTGCTCCTGTGATCTGGAAGCGCCGTTGGGCAAGTCGCAACCGACCATCAGCCACCACACCAAGGCGTTGGCCGACGCCGGCCTCCTCACGGGTGAGAAGCGGGGTCGGTGGATGATGTGGCGCGTGGTGCCCGAACGGCTCCAGGCGCTGCGCGCCGCGCTGGCCTGATCCTTCATCAGATGGACCGCGAGCTCGCACGCGCCGCGACGGCTGAAGCGGTCGGCACCGGACTGCTGGTCGCCATCGTCGTGGGTTCCGGCATCTACGCCCAGCGACTGTCGCCCAACGACGTCGGCTTGCAGCTGCTCGAGAACTCCATCGCCACCGGCGCCGGGCTCGTCGCGCTGATCTTGTCCTTCGGGTCGGTGTCGGGCGCGCACTTCAACCCCGTCGTGAGCATCGCGGACAGGTTGCTCGGAGGCCTCAAGACGCGCGAGCTCGCCGTCTACGTGCCGGCCCAGGTCCTCGGAGGGTGTGTCGGAGCAGTTGTCGCGAACCTGATGTTCGACCTCGACGCGATCAACCTGTCGACGCACACCCGCAGCTCGGGCGGCTTGTGGTTGGGCGAGGTGGTGGCGACGTTCGGCTTGCTGATGGTGATCCTCGGCGTCGTTCGGTCGGGCCAGGCCGCGACTGCTCCGTTCGCAGTCGGCGGCTACATCGCGGCTGCGTACTGGTTCACCAGCTCGACGTCGTTCGCCAACCCCGCGGTCGCGATCGCCCGCACGCTGTCCGACACGTTCGCGGGCATCAAGCCCTCCTCCGCGCCGGCCTTCATCGTCGCCGAGCTCGCGGGCGGCCTGCTGGCGGTCATGCTCGCCCGCTTCCTGTACCCCGACCTCCCTGCAGCGGAGCTGGTCGTCCCCCACGACCACGCCGCCGCGGATTGAGCGGAGCGGTCATGCCGGCGAACGACGTCCGCCATGTCTCTGACGCGGTCCCGGCTATGGGCCGCGGCGGCGCATGGCGGCCGCGAGAACGTGCCCGCAATAGGGCTCCAGCTGAAGCGTGATGGATGCCTCGAGGACGATGGCGGACGCCGCGGTCTGACCGAGCTCGGCCTCCAGCAGCTCTGCGTGCTCGACGACTGCGCCAAAGCCCGCAGCGACGTGCTCTCGCCAGCTCGGGATCTGTTCGTAGCTCAGCACCTCGAACCCGGTCTGCTCGAGCAGCGGTCGATAGTCGGCGACGGGGTCCTGCCAAAGGGGAAGTCCCGCGATGCGTTCCGCGTCGAGCTCGAACGCGACGAACGCGAAGCGTCTTCCGGGACGGATGATGCGTGCCGCTTCGGCGAATGCCTTCGCCTTGGACGGCGCGTACTGCAGCGCGTCGACCGTCATGACCGCGTCAGCCGATGCAGCTGCGAGACCGGTGGCCTCGAACGTGCCCTGTACGAAGGTCGCCCTCTCCGCCATGTCCAGGGCGACGGCTCGTTCCGTGGCTCGCTCGACAGCCACCGGCGACAAGTCGCGACCCGCGAGCCGCGCCCCGGTGTGCTTCGCGACCCACAAGCCTGGACCCCCCGCACCACACGCGAGGTCCACAAGAACGTCGTCAGGGCTGAGCTGCAAGCTGTCGGTCAGCGCTCGCAGCTGCAGCAACGGCAGGAAGCTGATGTGGGCGAATTCCTCGGGGTAGTCCTCCCCGGTGACGTGTTGTCGCCATATCCCACGCAACGTCCGGCTTCGTCCCCACGCCGCGTAGAACGCGTCGTAGCCGCTGGCAACGAGATCGTCAGCCTCCGCCATACGTGCACCCTATGCAGGGCCTGACGACTCCGATCCAGCCGCGGGCTGGTTGAACTGCAGGCCGTCGACCATCGTCGTAGCCTCCGCACCGTGGACCTGGTCGTCTATCGACGTCCGGTCCCGAGAGGAGCACACGATGGCAAACCTGACGGTGAAGAGCTTCGATGCGCCGGATGAGTCCCGAACCCCCGACAAGACCAAGATGGACGTCGTTGACCTCGGCAGCGCGAAGGCCGCACGCCTCACCGCCCAGCCGGGCTGGAAGTGGTCGGAGTGCATCAAGCCGGTGGTCGGCGGTGACAGCTGCCAAGCCCGTCATGTCGGCACGGTCGCTTCGGGGCGCCTCCACGTCACCCATGACGATGGAAGTGACATCGAGGTCGGGGCCGGCGATGCCTACGTCATCGAGCCCGGCCATGACGCGTGGGTGCTCGGCAACGAGCCGTTCGTGGCCTACGAGTTCGAGAGCAAGAGCGCCGAGACCTACGCCAAGGGCTGAGCTCGGCGGACCCGCTCAGCGCACCCCAAGGTTGTTCTGAGCAAACGGTTGGATCATCAGGTCCACGAAGGCAGTCCATCCGGACCGCACGAAGGGAGCTCTGATGAACCCCGACACAGTGAGACGGCGCACGCGCCCGCATCCTGCGCGTCGAGCGCGGCGCGCCGCGGGTGCAGCCGGTCTCGCCGGCATGGCGGTGATGACCGGCTCGTTCGCGGTCATCTCCTCCAACTCATCACCGACCTTCTCTACCGCGGCATCCACGTCCGCCTCAAAGGCCTCGAGCGCCACGAGGTCCTCGAGCGCCACGAACACGGTGGCTACGTCCGTGACGACGGGTACGGCCTGGACACCCTCGA
>JBEEGB010000569.1:0-2745 GCA_041166585.1 Acidimicrobiaceae bacterium | reverse complement strand
CCCGGCGCGCTGAGCAGCATGTTGGTGCGCACACCCTGAGGGCACAGGCACGACACCTTGATGCCCCGGTCGCCGTAGGTGATCGACAGCCACTCGGCGAGGCCGACGGCGGCGTGCTTCGTCACGGAGTACGGCGCGTTGCCGATGTTCGTGAGGAGACCTGCCGCGGATGCGGTGTTGAGCAGGTACCCCTCGCCTCGAGCCAGCATCGATGGCAGGACCGCCCGCGCCGCGTACACGTGGGCCATGAGGTTGATCTCCCAGATCGACTGCCACAGCTCGTCGGCGGCCTCGATCCCTCCGCCACCGCCGATGCCGGCGTTGGAGCAGAACAGGTCGATCGGGCCGAACCGCGCCTCAGTCTCCTCGACGACGCGGACGATGTCGGCCTCAACGCCGACATCCGCCGTGAGCGCGAGCCCGACGGCGCCGAGCTCGCCGGCTACGGCCTGCACCGCTTCCGCATCCCGGTCGACGACGGTCACCCCGAGCGCGCCCTCCGCGGCGAACCGACGAGCCAGCGCGCGCCCGATGCCGTTGCCTCCGCCCGTGACGACCGCAACCTTGCCCTCGAGCTCCATGAGGGCTGACGGTACTGCCCGGCGCCGCGCGCAGGATGCACAGCTGGCCGTGCCACGATGCCCCCATGCGTTTGGGCGCGCGCGGCGAGGGAAGCGCCAGCGACGAGCTGCACGTCGAGCCGAGCGAGCCGAAGGCGAGTGAGCGAGGCCTGAGATTCGGCGCCGCCTTGGGCTTCGTCGTCGGCCTCTGGTCGACCATCGGCGCATGGGGCGCGCGCCCGCCTGGCGGCAACGACGTCATGGCGCACCTCGTGCGGATCGACTTCGGGATCCACGAGCTGGTCACCCACGGCCGTCTCGACGGCTGGCTCCCGCGCTTCTACACGGGCTACCAAGAGTTCCTCGTGAACGGGCCGGGCCTCGTGTGGGCCACCGCCCTGGTGCGGCTGCCAACGTTCGGCTTGTTGTCGGACACGGGCGCGTTCAAGGTCGTCGGCGTCCTCGCGTTCGCGGCCACGCCGGTTGCCCTGGCCTTCTTCGCCCGTTCGCTCGGCTTGGATCGGCTCGCGTCCGGGGTCGCCGCCGTGCTGACGCTGTGGGTCTCCAACCCGTTCGGGCCGGGGTTGGCCGGCCTCTACGACATCGGGCTCGTCTCGCATCAGGTCGGTGCGGTGTTCTTCTTCGTCGCGCTCGGCGCGCTCACCCGCACGATCTCCGACGAGCGAGCCCGCTGGGTG
Organism: Acidimicrobiaceae bacterium; assembly: GCA_041166585.1. Classification (GTDB taxonomy): domain Bacteria; phylum Actinomycetota; class Acidimicrobiia; order Acidimicrobiales; family JACDCH01; genus JBEEGB01. Next base: position 1,487 of record JBEEGB010000569.1, on the reverse strand, counting down.
CTGCTCGCGGCGGCGTCGCTCGCGGTGCTCGCGGTGACCCATCTCATCTCGGTGATGATCCTGCTCGTGCTCTTCCCGCTGCTGGCGGTGGGTGAGCTCTGGCGCAACCGCAGGTCGGTTGCCGGGCTCGGTCGCCTGGCCGTCGCGGGGGTGCTCTCGGCGGGATTGGCCGGCTGGTGGCTTCTCCCGCTGCTCATCCACCGCGACCTCCGCGGGCCCATCGCCACCTGGGGCACACCGCCGTTCGGCTCGCGCATCGACGACATCGCCGCGGGACGCATCCTGCTGCGACCGTTCACGTTGTGGTTCGTGGTCGCGGGGTGGGCCTACCTGCTCTACACCGGTCGGGGCCTGCGCAGGTTCGGCCTTGCTCTGGTGATGGCGCCCATCGTCTACCTGGTGCTGGCCCACTGGTCGGCGTCCCAGTGGACCGGGAACGAGATCACCGCGCAGCTCGCCAACCGCGGGCTCGGCTACATGGGGATCGTCGCGCTGCTGCCGCTCGCGATCGCGATCGCCGACGGCGCTCGACGGGTGGCGCGATCCGAGTCGGTTGCCGGAGCGCTCGCGCTCGTCGTCGCGGTCGGCCTCGTCGTGTCGCCGCTCGGGCCCGATCGAGAGCTGGCGCGGCAGACCGCGGAGCCCGTGCCCGGCATGCGCCACGCGGCGGAGGAGCTCGCACGGGTGGTGCCCGACGGAGCCCGCTTCGCGACCGTCCGCGACTACCCGTCCGAGATCGGCCGCACGGGCATGATCGAGCCGCCGTTCTGGCTCTCGCAGGTCTCGGGTCGCGACTCGATCAACGGGTTCAACCTCGAGGCCACCAGCACCGCGGTGGCGCTCGGTGCCGTGGACAGCCTGTCGAAGGGACTGCCGGAAGCTGCGGCGGATCAGATGGTGCGGCTCGGGGTGACGCACGTCGTGACCACCTCGGACGTCCAGCGCGGGCGGTTGACCGCATCCGGTCGGTTCGCGCTCGTGTGGCAGCAGGAACCGATGGCGGTGCTCGCGGTGGTCGGTCCCGCTGACCGGCCCGGTCCATCGTCGCTGCTCAGCGCGGCGACACCCATGACCGCAGTGCTCACCGATCCGTCGCCCGAGCACCTGCGCTTCGAGGCGACGTCGTCCGAGCCGGTGGTGGTGACGGTGGCGGTGGCCTGGTCGCCGAAGTGGACGGCCGCCGTGGACGGACGCCGCGCAGGCGTCACCCGGACCACCGACGGGCTGATGCAGGTGGCGCTCCCGGCCGGGAGCAGCACGCTCGAGCTTCGCTACGAGCAGGACGGGTGGGACCGGCTCGGGCTGGCGCTCACCGTCGTGTGCTTCGGCGCAACCGCCATCTGGTGCCGGCGCCGGAGGCGTCAGCGGTCGACGCTCAGCTGATCGCGGCCGCGATCGTCGCGTCCAGCACGGCGCGACGGTCCGGGCCCCATGGCAGCGGCATCACCACCGGTACCTCCACCCCCGCGTCGACGTAGGCCTGCACC
>JBEEGB010000568.1:0-5857 GCA_041166585.1 Acidimicrobiaceae bacterium | reverse complement strand
CCCCCTCTTGGTGACCCACGATCCGATCGACGCGCTGCTGCTGGCCGACCGCCTGGTGATCATGGAAGGCGGCCGCGTCGTGCAGGACGGGTCACCGGCCGAGATCACCGGCCGGCCTCGCTCGGCGTACGTCGCTGACCTGGTCGGAACGAACCTCTACCGGGGGAGCGGACGCGACGGTGCGGTGACCCTGGCCACCGGCGCGGTCGTGGCCATCGCCGACGCGCTTGCCGGTGACGTGTTCCTCGTGATCGACCCCCGCGCCGTGGCGCTGCACCGGCAACGACCGGCCGGGAGCCCACGCAACGTCTGGGCGGGGACCGTGCAGGGCCTCGACGTCCTCGGCGACCGAGTACGCGTCCGCATCGCGGGCGAGATGAGCATCGTCGCAGAGGTGACCCCGGCTGCGGTCGCGTCGCTCGACCTCGTGGAAGGCACCGACGTCTGGGCCGCCGTGAAGGCGACCGAGGTGGCGACCTACCCGACGTGAGCCGCGGGGTCGGCCACGCCGGCCGTCGCGCAGGGGTTCACGCGGTCGCGCACCTTGCGCAGGGCGTGCTCGAGCTGGGCTCGCTCCTCGTCGTCGAGCACCCCGGTGAACAGATCCTCGAGGTGGCCGAGGTGGATCGGCACCGCGACCTCCATGCGAGCCCGCCCCTGCTCGGTGAGGACGGCCAACGAGCCCCGGCGGTCGGTGGGGCACGCTTCGCGCGACACCAGCCCTGCGGCCTCGAGCCGGTCGATCACCCGGGTGAGACCGCTGGGCGTGAGGGTGACCTGGGCGGTGAGGTCGCTCATGCGCAGCCTGCCTTCGGGCGAGCGGGCCAGGCGCATCAGCACCTCGAACCACTGGACGGTCAGTCCGCACTCCGCTTCGAGGCGGCGCCCGAGCGATGACGCCAGGCCGGCGTACGACTCGAAGAACAAGCCGGCCAGCGTGAGGCGCTCGTCGTGCAGCGGAGAGTCCATGGGGGGAGGATACAAGAAAAGGTTGCGCGCGCAAGGATCTCGTCGTATAGTTACTTGCGTCCGCAATGATTGACTACCAAATGAAAGAAGTAGCCATGTCTGAGATCAGCACCGCCACCCCCATCACCCGCACCGTCGATGGCGTCGAGCTCCCCGTCCCCGGCACCTACACCCTGGACACCTCCCACTCCAGCGTGAACTTCGTGGTGAAGCACCTCATGGTGTCGAAGACCCGTGGCACGTTCACCGGCTTCACCGGCACCGTGGTGATCGGCGAAGACCCCGCCGACTCCTCGGTCGAGGTCACCGTCGACGTGGCCAGCGTCCACACCCGCGACGAGAAGCGTGACGGCCACCTGCGCTCGGCCGACTTCTTCCACGTCGAGGAGCACCCGACCATGACCTACAAGAGCACCTCGGTGAAGCCCGCCGGCAACGAGTGGCTCGTCGACGGCGATCTGACCGTCCACGGCGTGACAGGTCCCCTGCAGCTGCGGGTGGCCTTCGAAGGCGCAGCCTCCACCCCCTGGGGTGGCCAGGCCCTCGGCTTCAGCGCCACGGGTGAGGTCAACCGTGAGGACTTCGGGCTGACCTGGAACCAGGCGCTCGAGACCGGCGGCGTGCTCGTCGGCAAGAAGGCCACGATCGAGATCGAGGCCGAAGCCGTACCCGCCACCTGATCCAACCTCCCCACCACCAGCACCACCACGTTCCGGCGTGCGTTGCGGTCGTCCTGCGACCAAAGCGCACGCCGGTTCGTGTTTTTGTCAGATGCCGCGGAGGCCGGCCCAGGCGAGGATGGCCACCTGCTCGGCGAGGGTGTCGGGATCGCCCTCGGCGCCGTCGACCAGCCAGTGGCGGCTGGCGCCCTCGGCCAGCCCGACGATCCCGTGCGCGAGGAGGAGCCGGCGGTCGGCGTCCAGGCCCTTCACGTCGATGAACTCGGCGATGATGTCGGCGATCGACCGCTCGACGGCTCGCACCGCGTCGGCGAACTCGGCGTCTCGCCGTGAGCCGCCGCCGAACAGCAGCTGGAAAGCGTCCTCGTGATCGCTGACGAAGCGGAAGTACGCGCGGAACCCTGCGACGACCTGCTCCCGTGGACCGCCGGCCTTGGCTGCGGCCTTGGCGATCGTGTCCCGCAGCCGTTCGCCGACGTCCTCCAGCAGCTCGAGGTAGAGCGCCCGCTTCGAGCGGAAGTGTTGGTAGAGGACGGGCTTGGTCACCCCGGCCGCCTCGGCGATGTCGTTCATCGACGTCGGGTGGAAACCTTGCGCCGCGAAAGCCGCGAGCGCGACATCGAGGAGCTGTCGGCGACGTCGTGCGGCGGGGAGGCGGGTAGGAGTCGATCGCATGGCAGGAAACTCCCTCGATCATGACGAACAACGTGGTCGTGAGGCCAGCCAAGCAGGTCCCCCCCTTCACGACGCGGCGCCCACCGGAGCCGTTCCGACCGCTGCCCGCCCGCAAGATGGGCGTCAGCCTCCTCGCGACGAAGGCCCGCCGCCGTCGCTACCGAGGCAACCTCCCCCCTCGCGCCGGCGCCTCCGGCTGGTAGACCTAGTACACGATGACGGAGCGGGCGACCTCGCCGGCTTCCATGGCTTCAAACGCGTCCATCACGTCGCCGACGGAGATGCGGCGTGAGATCAGCTCGTCGAGCTTGAGCTCGCCTCGCTTGTAGTGCTCGAGCAGCTTGGGCACGTCCTCGCGCACGTTGGACGAGCCGTACCAGCAGCCCTTGACGGTCTTGGCCATCAGCACCACTCCGAAGAAGACCGGCAGCTCGAGCAGGACCTCCATGCTGGGCACGCCGACCAAGATCGCCTGGCCTCCGCGGCGGGTCATCATGATCGTCTGGTCGATGGTGTGCTTGAGGCCGATCACCTCGAAGACCACGTCGGCGCCGCGCCCGTCCGTGAGCCCCATCACCTTGCCCACGGGGTCGCTCTCGCCCGCGTTGACGGTCGTGGTGGCGCCGAACTCCCGGGCCAGGTCGAGCTTGGAAGCGAGCATGTCGACGGCGATGATCTCCGCGGCGCCGGCGATGCACGCGCCCTGGATCACGTTCAGCCCCACGCCGCCGCAGCCGATGACGGCCACGGTGTCGCCCTGGCGGATGTTCGCGGTGTTGAGCGCCGCGCCGACGCCCGTGAGGACGCCGCACCCGATGAGCGCGGCGATGTCGAGGGGTACGTCATCGGGGATCTTCACCGCGCCGATGGCGGGGATCACCGCGCGCTCCGCAAACGTTCCGGAGCACGCCATCTGCATCACCGGTTCACCGTCGCTCGAGAACCGCGTCGTGCCGTCGAGCAAGCCGCCGGTGACCATGGCGTTGGCGCCCGCCTCGCACAGGAACGCCTGGCCCCGCTTGCAGAAGAAGCACGTCCCGCACTGCGGCACCCAGGAGATCACGACGTGGTCGCCGACCGCGAGGTCGTCCACGCCCTCGCCCACCTCCTCGATCACGCCCGCACCTTCGTGGCCGAGCACGATCGGGTAGGCGCCGAACAGCGTGCCGTTCTGGATGGACAGGTCGGAGTGGCACACGCCCGATGCGCCCATCTTCACCAGCACCTCGCCCGCCTTCGGTGGTGCGAGCTCGAGCTCCCGGACCTCGAGCGGCTGGTTCAGGCCGGTGCAGACGGCAGCCTTCGGCATGCGTTTCCCCCAGTGATGACCGATGTGCGAACTTCGTGCACTTTCGCGCCACGCGCGGGGGCGAGGTCAAGACGAACGACCTAGAGCCCTCGCTCTCGGTCGTCGCGCTCGGCCGCCTTGACCGCGTAGCCGAACACGATCGCGGGGGCGAGCACGATGGAGCCGACGATGAGGGACGTGACGATCACCGTCGTCGACAGCCCGGTGTAGCCCTCGATGAAGCCGTAGATGAAGACCGCGATGGCCAGCCCGAACAGGCCGTAGCCCAACCGCTGGCCGACCTCGACGAGCCTCGCGACGCGTGCTCGCTTCGCGCGGACGGGATCGGTCATGGGAGCCAGCCTGCCTCATCGAGGAGCGCGCGCAGGTGGTCGCGCATCGACGCGATCGAGAAGTGCTCACGAGCGATGGCGCGGTTCGCCTCCAGCAGCTCGACGTCCGGTGCAGCAAGGAACCCGTCGATCTCCGCGGGCGTCCCGGGATCGAACCATCGGAAGCCGAAGGCCAGCAGCTCTTCGGCGACGGGGTAGCGCCCGACCGCTGCCGGCTTGCGATGGAGCGCAGCCTCGATCGGTGGGTTGCCGAAGCCCTCCCACGTGGAGGGGAACGCCACCAGGTCAGCCGCGGCGTACGCGTCGTGCATCGATCCCGGGCTCGGCTGGTGCAGCACCGGGCAGCGCGCGGCTGCGAGGACGCGCTCGAGCTCTGGCGCATAGCCGTCCTCGGCCGGACCGAGCAGCCAGTACGTCGCGTCGAGTGCGGTTGCGAGCCGGACCGCGGCCGGTACGTCCTTGCGGGCGATGGCTCGCACCGGGTGCACGACGAGGCGGGTGCCCGGACCGATCCCGAGCGCGGCTCGCGTCGCGTCGCGGTCGCCGGGGGGAGGGTCGGCGTCGAACCCGTTGTAGATCGTGGTGGCGGTGATGCCACGCGCCGCCAGCTCGCGCGCGGTGAGCTGGTTGATCGTCACGTGACGCCACGACGGATCGTCGGGCGGCAGCTCGCGCACGTCCACGTACTGCGGGCGCTGCCATGGGGGGTCGTGGTGGTGCAGGATCGCGGCTCGACCGCGCAAGGTCGCGGTCACCACCCTGGCGGCCGGGAGGTTCATCGGGATGGTGCAGAGGTTCTCGACCACCACGAGATCAGCACCGGCCAGCGCGGCCTCGACCGCTTTTCTCGGCGGCGGTGCCGTCGCGCCGATGGCCAACCCGTCGATGATGTGGTCGACGGGTCCGTCGCCTGCCACCGTCACGACCGTGAAGCCGAACGAGTTCAACGCGTCGTCCCACGTTGCGGCAACCACCGACACGCCATCGGAGAGGCCGAGGCGGAAGGACACGATGGCGGCGGTGGGCACGACGCGATGACCGTACTCAGGGACCGCGTGCTCGCGGTCATGCGGGCGCACTGGCAACCGGAGGGCTACACGGTCCCCAACGCCGCGACCTACCCGTTCGCCTGGCTGTGGGACTCGTGCTTCCATGTCATCATCTGGGCCGCCCTGGGTGATGCCGACCGCGCCCTCGCCGAGCTCGCGCACGTGTTCCGCCTGCAGGAGCCGAACGGCTTCGTGCCGCACGTCGACTACCAGCGCCACCCGACGCAGCACGCCGAGCTCTGGCGCCGGCTCGACGGCAGCTCGATCACGCAGCCACCGATGCACGGTCACGCCGTGGCGGAGCTGCGGCGGCGGGGGATCGACGTCCCGGACGAGCTGGCCGATCGTGCTGCCCGCCACCTCGAGTACTTCTTGACCGAGCGACGTCACCCGAGCGGGTTGCTCACGATCTGGCATCCGTGGGAGACCGGCTGCGACGACAGCCCCCGCTTCGACCACTGGGGGGCAGGCGACCCCGTTCGCTGGTTCCGGGTGAAGGGCGAGCTCGCCGTCGGACGTCCGCACCCCACCTTTGACTGCGCGCCGGTGTCCCTGGCCGCGCTCGTGGCCTGGAACCAGCGCGAGCTCACGGGCGTGGTCGACGAAGCGCTCCTCGACGCCCTGGCCTCGCGGTGGGATCCCGAGCTCGCGACGTGGGTCGACGGGGGCGCGGCGTCGTCGTCGGGCCGGACCCGGACGCTCGACGGTCTCCTCCCGTTGCTCGTCATCGACGAGTCATCGGCGCTCGCGGCGGTGAGCGACCCGGCCGCGTTCGGCGGGCCGTTCGGGCCAGCAGGAGTCCACCGCATGGAGCCTGCGTTCGATCCTCGCCGCTACTGGCGG
>JBEEGB010000567.1:0-10473 GCA_041166585.1 Acidimicrobiaceae bacterium | reverse complement strand
TCGTGGGACGGCGGAGAGAGCTGGGGACTCGAGGCGCAGCACGTCGTCGAGCCCGCTGCGGTCGACAGCGCATGAGCGCCCTCGTGTTCCTCGCGATCCCGGTCGTGATCACCGCCGTGTGGCTGACGATCTCGACGCTGCGACAGCGCAAGCCGACCGGCGTGAAGTCGAGCATCGACGACTTCCAGCGCGAGATGCGGGCGCTCGCTCCGCGCGACGAAGAGCACGGGGTCTGAGGAGTTGGCACGCGACCTGGCCATCGACCTCGGCACCGCGAACACGCTCGTGTACGAGCGCGGGCGCGGGATCGTGCTCAACGAGCCCTCGGTGATCGCACTCAACAGCCGCACCGGCGACGTGCTGGCCATGGGCCAAGAGGCGTGGCAGATGATCGGCCGCACCCCGGGTTACATCGTCGCCGTGCGACCGCTGCGAGGCGGGGCCATCACCGACTTCGACATCACGCAGCGGATGATCCGCCTGCTCCTGCAGCGCGTGGGCGTGAACCGCTTCAACCGTCCCCGCGTCGTCATCTGCGTGCCGTCGGCCATCACCGAGGTCGAGCGTCGTGCCGTCACCGAGGCTGCCCGCCGCGCTGGTGCCGCTGACGCGCAGCTCATCGAGCAACCCATGGCCGCGGCGATCGGCGCTGGGCTGCCCATCAACGAGCCCGTCGGCAGCATGGTCATCGACGTCGGCGGCGGCACGTCCGAGACCGCGCTCATCTCCCTCGGCGGCATCGTCGCCCTGCAGGCGGTCCGCGTCGGGTCGTTCGACATCGACGCCGCGGTGCAGACGTATGTGCGGCGCGAGTACGGCATTGCCGTCGGCGAGCGCACTGCGGAGGAGATCAAGGTCGCCATCGGGTCGGCGTACCCGACGCTCGACGAGTTCAAGGCCGAGGTGCGTGGCCGCGACCTGATGAGCGGGTTGCCGAAGACCGTGATCCTCTCGCCGGAAGAGGTGCGTCACGCGATCGACGAGCAGGTCACCGCCATCGTCGACTCGGTGATCGCGTGCTTGGGTCAGGCCCCGGCGGAGCTCGCGCAGGACCTGATCGTGCGGGGCATGTACCTCGTGGGCGGTGGGGGGATGCTCCGAGGTCTCGACCTGCGGGTTGCGGAGGAGACCGAGATCCCGGTGCACCTCGTCGACGCGCCGCTCGAGTGCGTCGTGCTCGGCGCCGGGCGGGTGATCGAGAACTACGACCGCCTCAAGGTGATGTTCATGGGGACTCGGCGGTGAAGTGCTCCAACCGGTCGACCAAGTCGTCCACGTTCACGACCAGGTCGAAGCCGTCCCGCACCAGGAACACCGCGTTCGTGCGGTGGATGTCGTTGCCCTCGTCGTAGCGGTTGAGCACGACGACGACCAACCGCCCGGCGAAGGGTGTCGCCGCGAGCCGGACGGCGTTGATCGTGCCGAGCCCGGCGTCGGCCACCAGCAGGACGAGATCGGGTAGCACCCACCGGGCCAGGTCCGCGGAGTCGCCGTCGTCGGCCATGGGGGAGCGCGGACCGCCGACCGTCTCGATCCACACGAGGTCGACGTCGCCCCACGTGAGCTCACCGGCGAGGTCGGCGACGAGGAACCCGTCGCGCTCGAGCAGGCTGGCGGCGATCGGTGGTGCCATCGCCATCGGGTACCAGCGATGCCCCGGGCACACGTCGTCGGGGTGCTCGCCGGTCGCGGCAGCGAGGACGTCGGCGTCGGTGGGCCCCGGCTCGGCGGGGTCGAACGACTGCACCGGCTTGCGGGCCACCACGTTCAGCCCTCGGCCGCGCAGGCCCTCGAGCACGGCGGCGCCCACCCAGGTCTTGCCCACGTCGGTCGCGGTGCCGACGCAGAGGACGCGGATCACAGGTCGGCGAGGGCCTTGGCGAGGCGGTCGACCTGCTCGTCGGTGTGCGCGGCCGACAGCGCGACCCGGAGGCGGGAGGTTCCTGGCGCGACGGTGGGCGGACGGATGGCAGGCACCAGAAGCCCCATGTCGAGCAGCGACGCCGACGCCGCGAGCGCCCGCTGCTCGTCGCCGAGGATGACCGGCACGATCGGCGACGGGTGACCGGGCGCGACGCGCTCGACGTGCGCGCGCAGCCTCGTCCGCAGGGCCTCACCTTCCGCGGCGCGCAGCACGCGCAGCGCAGCGCCGGCCGCGGCGCTCGCCGCTGGTGTCGGGGCCGTGGTGAAGATGAACGAACGGGCGGCGTTGACCAAGAGGTCGACGAACGCCTGCGGACCGGCCACGAACCCGCCGAGGGAACCGAGCGTCTTCGACAACGTCCCTACGCGCAGGACGGTCACGCCGTCGGGCACCGGCGGCAGCTCCGGGCCGAGCACCGCGTGGGCTTCGTCGAGCACGACGAGGGCGCCGTGAGGCTCGACGACGTCGAGTAGGTCCTCGAGCGGAGCGACGTCACCGTCCATCGAGAAGACGGTGTCGGTCACCACGATCGCCGGACCACCGGCCGAGGCGAGCAGGGTGGCGAGGTGATCGAGGTCGCGGTGGCGGTAGATCTCCACGGTGCCTCGTCCGAGCCGTGTCCCGTCGATGATCGACGCGTGGTTCAGCTCGTCCGAGCACACGAGCACCCCGCTGGTCGCAAGGGTGGCGAGGACGCCGAGGTTCGCGGCGAAGCCGGTGGGGAAGAGCAGGGCCGCCTCGGTCCCCTTCCATGACGCCAGCTCGGCCTCGAGCTCGACGTGGGGTGGGCGGTCGCCCACGATCAGCCGCGCCGAGCCCGAGCCCGCGCCCCAACGCTCGACGGCCTCCGTAGCAGCTGCCTTCACGGCCGGGTGCTGGCTCAGGCCGAGGTAGTCGTTCGATGCGAACGACACCACCTCGCGACCATCGTCGAGGGCGAAGATCGGTCCCGGCCCGTCGAGTCGCCGGACGCTCCGCAGCTGCCCTGCCGCGGTGATGCCGTCCATCCGCGCCTGCACGCGGTCGGCCCACCCGGTCACGTCGCGCACACCTCCGCGATGGACTCGGCCACCGCGGTGACGATCCGCTCGATCTCAGGGGCGGTGGTGGTGAGCGGCGGCATGATGACGACGACATCGCCGAGCGGACGGATGAGCACGCCGCGACGCACGCACGCGGCGGAGACCAACCGGCCCCATCGCAACCCGTCGGCGGGCGGCGCGAGCTCGATCCCGGTCATGAGGCCGCAGCGGCGCACCTCGCGCACGGCCGGCAGCGGTTCGATGGTGTCCGCCAGGAGCGCGCCGAGCTGTTCGCTGCGGGCCCGGACGTTGGCCAGCACGTCCCACTCGCCGATGAGCTGGAGGTGGCGCAGAGCGACGGCGGCCGCGAGCGCGTTCCCCGAGTAGGAGTGGCCGTGGTAGAGCGTCTTGTCGGAGAGGTCAGGACCGAGGAACGCTTCGTACACGCGCCGGCTCACGGCGGTCGCGGCCATGGCCAGGTAGCCGCCCGTGAGGCCCTTGCCGAGCGTGAGCAGATCGGGTTCGACGTCACATTGCTCGACCGCGAACAAGGTGCCGGTACGGCCGAAGCCGGTGGCGACCTCGTCGCAGATCAGCAGGACGTCGTGCGCGCGGCATGCCTTCGCCACCGCGGCCACGAACGAAGGCGGGTTGAGCTCCATGCCGGCGGCGCCCTGCACGAGCGGTTCGAGGATCACGGCCGCCAACGACGCGGCATGCTCCTCGATCGCGGCGACCGCCGCGCTTGCATCGCCGGCGGCGACCCTGATCACCGCGAAGCGCAGCGGGTCGAGCATGTCGGTGCCGAAGCCGCCGTCTCCGACCGACAGGGACCCGATGGTGTCGCCGTGGTACGCGCCACCGAACGCGAGGTAGCGCGTGCGGCCCGACACACCCTGGTTCGTCCAGAACTGGAACGCGATGCGCAGCGCCTGCTCGACCGCGGCGGCGCCGTCAGACGCGAACAGGAAGTGCGGCCCGTCCACCGGCACCACCTCGGCCAGCGCCTCGGCGAGCTCGATGGTGGCGCGGTTGCCGTTGCCCAGCATGGTCGAGTGCGCGACCTTGCCGGCCTGCTCCAGCAGCGCGGCGTCGAGCTCCGGCACGCGGTGGCCGAGCGTGGTCACCCACAGCGACGAGATGGCGTCGAGGTAGCGCCGCCCCTCGACGTCGATGAGCTCGCGCCCCTCGGCGCGCTCGACGACGATCGGGCCGTTGTCGGCGTAGCAGGACATCTGCGTGAACCCATGCCACACCACAGCAGCGTCACGCTCGACCCAGTCACGGTGGGTGTCAGCCATGGCGGCCGACGCTACTTCCGTCAGAGCAGATCCTCGGCCGCCTGTCGCACCTGGCGGTCGCGGTCTTCGAGGGCGCGGCGCAGGGCGGCTTCGACCTCGGGTCCGTCGAAGGGCGCGAGCGCGATCACCGCGCGACGACGGACGGCGGGCTTGTCCTTTGCCGCCGCGAGGATGGCGGGGAGGCCGGCCTCGTCGCCGATGGCCCCGAGCGCAGCCACGGCCGCCTCCCGCACCAGCGGATCGTCGTGGCCGGTCGCGAGCGCAGCCAGCGCGGCCACTGCGCCGTCCTCCGGTGGGGTGAGCTCGCCCGAGGCCCAGGCCGCGACCTCTACGACCACGGGGTCGCTGTCACTCAGCAGGCCGAGCAGCGACACCCGGCAGCCGGGGGGCGCGGCGGCTGCGACCTCTGCCGCCCGGCGGCGGACGACGGGGGACGGGTCGTTGGACGCGGCCTGCAGGTCGACCGGGCTGAGGTCGCCGGCGCGGCGCAGCGCCTCGAGCACGGTGGCCCGGACCTCGGGATCGTCGTCACCGACCGCGGCCCTGATCGTGGCGACGTCGCCCTGGTGACCCGCGATCGCGACGGCCCGGCGCCTCGCGAGCGTGGCCGAGATCGGAGAACGGGGGTCACGGGTGCTCAAGTCGGGTCACGGCGCATCCGATGACGCGACCGGACAACACCGACCGCAGTGATGAGGAGCAGACCGTGGGACACATGGTGATCTTCCGGGGTAGCGACGGCAAGCCTGGCTACCACCAGGCAGAAGAGCTCGGCGAGGCGATCCAGTTCGTGGAGCACCTCCGCAACGACGATGGCGTCGAGCACGCTCGCATCTTCCGCATGGACGAGGTCGGCTTCGAGTTCCGCCCCTACTTCCGCGTCGAGGTCGGTGCCGCGGCAGGTGCGCCTGAGCTCGTCGTCGTGCCGCAGCCGAGCGCCTGGCCGCCGGCACCCGAGGAAGCGGCCGCCCCGGCCCTCGAGGAGCTGGTGCCGGTGGAGGCGCCGGTGCTGGAAGCGCTCACCGCCATCGTCGGCGAACCCGCCGGCGAGCCGTGGCCCGACCACGACGCCGCTCCCGCGCCCCTGGTCGGTGCCGACGACTCCGGCAGCGCCAACGGCTCCCGCCGCGGCCTCTTCGGCAGGTGACCCGCCCCACCCCCTGACCGAATGTTGGATGCGAAACGGTGTGATCCCACCGCCTCGCGCCGAAGTTCGGGGCTGGATGGTCTAGCCCACCGCGTGTCTCAGCGCGCCCACGATCAGGAGGACGAGCGCGCCGACGGCGAGGGCCGCGAGCGCGCCGACGAGGCCGAGCAGGAGCACCAGCGACACCGCGGACCTGATGCGCCGCGCCGTCGTCGGGGGTTGGATGCCCAGCGGCAGTGGGTCGGGCTGCACTCCCTCGGGCGACGAGGCAGGCGTGGCGCGGTGGTTCCCCACGATCTCCGTGGCAGGCTTGGCGCCTTCGACGACGACCAGCCTGGTCACCGTCGCGATCGCCAATCCCGCCACCACGAGGCAGATGACCAACGTGGACAACCTGAGCCCGAGCGTACCCGGCGACCAAACGGTCACCGGTTCGGCTCGGGAACCCTCGCTGCCGCTGCCCGTGCCCGGCGAAGCCCCCGCGCCCGATGGCATGAGCCCAGCGCCTCGCGCCCGACGCCGGATCCACCGGGCCTGGTGGGTCAGCGGTGGGGTGCTGTTCGTCGTCATCGCGCTGCTCGTGGCGACGCTGCTGATCGAGGTGCCCTACGAGATCATCGCTCCCGGCAAGGTCACCGCGACCAACGGTCGGGTGCAGGTCGGCGGCAGCGCGTCGACGTTCCCTCCGTCCGGTGAGATCGACTTCGTCACCGTGACCGTCGACTCGCACGTCACCGTCCTCGAGAAGTTCCAAGCCGAGCACGACGGTGACGTCGAGATCGAGAAGCGCACGATCTCGCCGGCGCAGGACACGCAGGTCAACACCGCGCTCATGGTGCAGTCGAAGGACACGGCCGTCCTCGTCGCCTTGCAGAAGCTCGGGTATGACCTCGGCTCGGACGGTGCGCAGGTGGTGGAGGTGGTGACGGGGATGCCGGCCGACGGCATCATCCAGCCCGGCGAGACGATCGTGGCCATCGACGGACAGCCCATCAAGACCACCGCACAGCTGCGCGACGTGTTCGCCGCCCACAAGCCCAGCGACACCGTGGCCCTCGACCTCCAGGGCACCGACGGCACCGCCCGCACCGCGAGCGTCACGCTCGGAGAGAACCCGGACAAGCCGGGCAGCGCGTTCCTCGGCGTCAGCCTGCAGGACCGGGTGCACCTGCCCTTCGACGTCACCGTGGACAGCGGGCGGGTGCTCGGACCCAGCGCCGGCCTGGCCTTCACGCTGTCGATCCTCGATCTGCTCACGCCCGGCGAGCTGACCGGCGGTCAGCGGGTCGCCGTGACCGGTGAGATCAGGTCCGACGGGTCGATCGGCCCCATCGGCGGGGTGAAGGAGAAGGTCACGACGGTGCGCCGGGCCGGCATCCACGTGTTCCTCGTGCCCCAGGACAACTACGACGAGGCCAAGGCCAAGGCCGGCGACAGCATCCAGGTGCTGCCCGTCGCCAACCTCGATGACGCCCTTCGGGTGCTGGCCGGCATGGGTGGCAACGGCCTGGCGCTCGGCGACCCCGGAGGGTCGGCGCCCCCCGGCTGAGCGTGAACAGTTCCTGACGGCTGCAGATGGTGCAGAATTGGCTCAGACCAGCACTCCACATCTGCCGATGCACCACTTGATGCACTGGGATCCGCCCAGCACCGACGTCGCCAGCACTGACGGTCCAGCCGACCGCCACTCGGTGCGGCGCGTCCGGGCTCTGGGCTGATCGATGACGACTTCAGCCGCCCAGATCCAATTCGGGGCCGAGTTCGCCCTGTTCCTCGTGGCCCTCTCCGGGCTGTCCTTCGCGTTGCTCCGACCGGAGCTCCTGGTCAACGGGCGCGCCCAGCGCTTCGCCGCTGCCGCCGGCTCCGCGTGCCTGGCCGGCGCGGCGTTCCTGCACGGCTCGCTCCTGGTCCAGAGCCCGACCGAGCCGGGGCTCGCGGTTGTGCGGTTGGCCGGGATCGCGCTGCTCGTCCCCCTTGCCCTCGGTTGGCTGGCGGGGCGGACGAGCCGGGCCGCACTGGTCGTCGCGCTGCTGGGCCTCCTCGCGTCCGAGGCGGCGCTGGCTGCGGACAACCAGACGGCAGGCGACTGGCTGCGGGCGGCGGGCGCCCTCGCTCTCGGCTTGGCGCTCCTGGCGGCGGGACGGCGCTCGATCCCGAGCCGCATCGCGGCCAGCTCGACCGCGATCCTCCTCGCCGTCGTGCTCGCGGTGGCGGTGTCGTTGTCGGTCGTGATCTCCGACAACGTCGAGAAGGAGGCCGTGCGCCGCTTCGGCGCCGACGCCGCGAGCGAGAGCACGCTCGCCGAGCAGGTCGGGCTCCTCGCGAGCAACAACGCGTTCCTCGCCGCCGGTGGTCTCGCCTCCTATCAGGACCAGCTCGCGATCCTCGACGCGCCCGACAGCGCGCCGGAGGGGGCGGCCACCGCGTCCGCCGAGCTGCAGAAGCAGCTCGGGTCGGTGCGGACGTTGCTCGAGCGCGCCGATGCGCGCATCGGGCCCCTGCTCCTCGTGGACTCCGCCGGTGGGCTCCGAGTGCAAGTGGGAACGATCGACCCGTCCGACGCGCTCGCGCTCGCGGGCAGCAACGTCGTGCGCGAGGCGCTCCAAGGCCAGGGCGAGCGCGAGTCGGTCGCGGTCATCGGCAAGACGCTCTACGCCATCGCCGCCTCGCCCGTCGTCCGTGCCACCGAGCGAGGCCCCGTGCCCCTCGCCGCGGTCATCGTCACCTCCGCCATCGACGACACCTACCTGAACGCGAGGATCATCACCAGCAAGGCCGAGGTGAGCGGCTACGCCATCTCGATCGCGGATCGCTCCGCGGTGCTGGCGCACAGTGGTGACCCGCTCCCGCCCGCGCCTGCCCTCGAGCTCGCGCGCGCGGTGCTCGACGGTCGTGCGAGCGCAACCGCCACCGTGGGTGGACGCTTCCTCGCGGCCCGACCGATCCGCTCGGTGAACACCCCGGTCGCCGCGACCATCGTCTCGGTGCCGACGGCGTTCGTGGAGCAGACCCGCGAGGATCTCTTCCGGTTGCTGTTCCTCGTGGCCCTCGGCGCCACGCTGGTTGCTCTCGTGCTGGCCACGTTCGTCGGCGAGCGGATCGGCGCGGGGCTGCGAAGGCTCACCGTCGCCGCGGGGCAGCTGCAAGGCGGAGACCTCAGCGCATCAGCCCAGCTGAGCAGCGAGGACGAGCTGGGCGTGCTGTCGCAGGCGTTCGATTCGATGACGGGCTCGATCCGGGGGATGACCGCGGATCTGCGGCAAGCGGCAACCGACGAAGCCGTGCTGCGCGGTCGACTCCAGGCAGTGCTCGAGGGCATGGCCGAGGCGCTCATCGCGGTCGACGAGAACGGCATCGTCACCGACTTCAACACCGCGGCGGAGGCCATCTCGGACGTGCCGGCGGCCAAGGCCATCGGTCGACCCGTCAACGAGATCGTCCACCTCGTCGGCCCCGGTGATGTCGACCTCGCACCCCGTCTCCTCCGGCCCGTGCTGGAAGGTTGGAACGAGACCGCGACCATCGTGCAGCCGAGCGGCGCCGAGATCCCCGTGGCGGTGTCGGCCGGTACTCTCAGGGGCGACACCAACCAGGTGGTGGGCGCAGTGTTCCTGCTCCGCGACACACGTCGAGAGCAAGAAGTCGAACGCATGAAGACCGAGTTCCTCTCCAACATCAGCCACGAGCTGCGAACGCCGTTGACGCCGATCAAGGGCTACGCGGGCATGTTGCGGAACCGCACCATCGCCGAGCCGCGGGTGAAGGAGTTCGCGGCGGAGATCGAGACAGGAGTCGACCAGCTCGAGCGGGTCGTCGACCAGCTGGTGAACTTCGCCACCATGGCCGCTGGACGCCTCGACCTCCGCGAGGAGACGGTGAGCGCTCGAGAGCTCTTCGATCGTGCCATCGAACGGTGGAAGCCCCGCATGGACGGGCGCCACCCGATCACGCGCAAGGTGGCCCGCGGCGTGCCGACGCTCGTCGTCGATCGTCGCTACCTCGAGCAGTCGCTCGACGAGCTCATCGACAACGCGGTCAAGTACTCGCCATCGGGCGGCAAGGTGATGCTCACCGCGACGGTGGTTGCCAACGGAGCGGGCGACGCGGTGCACCTCACCGTCACCGACCACGGGGTGGGGATCGAACCGGACCGCATCGGCGGGATCTTCGAGGACTTCGCCCAGGGCGATGCCTCGGCCACGCGGCGCTTCGGCGGGCTCGGGTTGGGGCTCACCCTCGTGAGCCGCATCGTCCGCGCCCACGGCGGCGAGCTCGAGTGCGAGTCGGTGCCGGGCAAGGGAACCCGCGTGACGATCAGCCTGCCGGTGGAGCAGCACGGTGGTTGACCTCGTCGATCGCCCGGCGGTGCGGCGCGTCCTCATCGCCGTCGTCGCGCTGCAGCTCCTCGTGGGTGTCGTCGCCGCGGTCGACCGGCGCGACTCGGGGCTCTCGGGCGATGCTCGGCTGCGCACCGACGGCATCGCGATGGTCACTCGCGGCGGCGCCTCGCCGCGCTCGGTGAACGGGACGTTCGCCCTCCTCGCCGGTGACGTCGTCGAGGCGGCCAAGGGGACGATCACCATCGACGTACCCGGCGGCGCGCAGCTCGAGGGACGCGCCGGTGCTGGTCAGACCGCGGCGACGAAGGTCCTCATCGCCGCACCGGGACAGCCTTCCGAGCTGATGACCGGCGAGCTCCTCGTGTCGGCCAGCCGTGGCGCCGACATCGACGCGGGCGGCAACCGCGTGCACCTCGACGCGGGAGCCGACGGGCCCTCCGCCATGCGCGTCGCGAGGTCGCTGGCTGTGGGTGCCGGCGTGTACCACGGCAGCGCGACGGTGGACTCCGCCGGTCAGCGCCGGGACGTGCAGGCCCTGCGCCAGATCGAGGTGGCGGTCCTCGGGCGTCCGCCCGCCAACGCGAAGCCCTTGAAGCTCAACACCTACGACCAGTGGGACCGTCGCTACCTCGGCGCGGCCATCGACCTCGGCCGCCGACTCGACGAGCTGTCCACGGGCTACACCAGCACGCTGCGGCGAACGGACACCCGCACCGTCGCCTTCTACCGCACGCTGCTC
>JBEEGB010000566.1:0-3427 GCA_041166585.1 Acidimicrobiaceae bacterium | reverse complement strand
CGCCACTTTGATGTTCCCCGACCACAACACCTGGACCATCATCCCCGGCAGCGGAACCGGCCAACTCGCCGGCATCACCGGGACAGGTACGGACGACGGCTCTGATGCCTCGCTTACGGTGGCCGGGAACACCGGCGACCCCACGGCGAACAAGGGCGTGCACTATGGGACGCTGACCTGCCGCTTGCGCTAATTGCACGTTCGCTGAGCGCCCCCGGCAGGAATCGAACCTGCGACCGTCCGCTTAGAAGGCGGCTGCTCTGTTCCGCTGAGCTACGGGGGCGGATGGTTCACGGTACAAGCGCAGAGAAGGTGGCTCGGGGCAGGATTGGCCGATGGCCCCTCTCCGCATCGGCGTCCTCGGCGCCGCCCGCATCGCGCCGGCCGCGCTGATCAAGCCCGCGCGTCGAGTCGACGAGATCGAGGTCGCGGCGGTCGCCGCCCGCGACCGGACCAAGGCGGAGGGCTTCGCCCGCAAGCACGGCATCCCCACCGTCCACGACAGCTACGAGGCGATGCTCGCCGACCCTTCCATCGATGCGATCTACAACCCGCTGCCGAACGGGCTGCACGGTCGGTGGACGATCGCGGCCCTCGAGGCCAGCAAGCACGTGCTGTGCGAGAAGCCGTTCACGGCCAACGCCGAGGAAGCCGAGGCTGTCGCGGCCGTGGGCGCTCGGACCGGCCTCACGCTCATGGAGGCGTTCCACTACCGCTACCACCCCTTGATCTCCCGCTTGCTCGAGATCCTCGCCAGCGGGGAGATCGGAACGGTCGAGCACATCGAGACGTTCATGTGCTTCCCCCTCCCCCAGCGCGGTGACATCCGGTGGAAGCTGTCGCTGGCGGGCGGCTGCACCATGGATGGTGGCTGCTACGCCATCCACATGGCTCGCACGCTCGCGGGCGCCGAGCCCGAGGTCACGAGCGCCTCGGCGCTCACCCGCACACCGGGCGTCGACCGCAGGATGGATGCCGAGCTCTCCTTCGACGACGGGCGCACCGGTCACATCACGGCGTCGATGCTGTCCTCGACGGTCATCAAGATCGCCGCGAGGGTCCGGGGATCCGACGGCGAGCTCCGCGTGTTCAACCCCGTCGCGCCGCAGCTGTTCAACCGGATCTTCGTCCGCAGCCACGGCTCGAAGCGCGTCGAGCACGCCACCCGGGAGCCCACGTACCTGTTCCAGCTCCGCGCCTTCGCCGGTGCCGTGCTGCGCGGTGAACCCTTCCCGACCGACGCAACCGACGCCATCGCCAACATGCGGGTGATCGACGCGTGCTACCGGGCCGCCGGACTCGAGCCGCGCCAGCCCAGCGCATGACCAATCCCGTCGCCGAGTGGGAGGCCGCAGGGCTCTACGACCCGGCGTCGCCCGCGGGGCCCAGCCGGCTCGAGCTGCTCGAGTACCTCGCGGAGATCGGCGTGACGACCGAGGAGATGGTCGTCGCCAGCTCGATCGGCGAGCTGGTCTCGGCCGGTGGAGACAAGGCCTTGCGTCTCCCCCGCACGATGACGACCGCAGAGGTGAGCGAACGCTCGGGCCTCACCCCCGAACAGGTCGACCGGGCCTGGCTCGCGGCGGGCCTTGCCGTGGTGCCTGAAGGTGAGCCCGGGTTCTCGGAGGCCGACCTCGCCCTCTTGAGCAGCTTCGCCCTTGGTGCCGAGCTCTTCGGGTACGACGCGGTGCTGCAGATCACCCGCGTGCTCGGCGCGTCGCTCGCCCGCATCGCCGATGCCGCCATCGGGACGTTCCTGGTCAACGTGCAGCGTCCCGTGGCGCTCGAGGGGGCCAGTCCCGTGGCCCTCGCCCGCGCCAACGTGGCCGCGACCAACCTGCTCTCACAGCTGCTCGTCTCGCTGACGCCGATGTTCCAGCGCCACGTCGAGGCCGCCGTCATGCAGACCCGGGCGACACGCGAGAACGAGGACCTGTTCGACGTGTTCCACCTCACCGTGGGCTTCGTCGATCTCGTCGGCTTCACCTCGTGGTCACGGCAACGCACGACGGATGAGCTCGCGGCGGCGCTCAACGACTTCGAGCAGGCCGCGGGCGACACCGTGACCACGCACGGCGCTCGCGTCGTCAAGAACATCGGTGATGCAGTGATGTTCATCGCGCTCGACCCCACGGCCGCGTGTGCGATCGCGCTCGAGCTGTGCGAGTGGGTCGGCAAGCACGCCATGCTCACCGAGCTGCGCGGATCGGTGGCGAGCGGCGACGTGCTCAGCCGCGATGGTGACTACTACGGACCGGTCGTCAACCTCGCCGCCCGAGCGGTGAAGCAGGCCAGGCCCGGAGCCGTCGTCGTCACGGACGACGTCGCCAGCGCGATCTCCGGGACGTTTGCGGTGACTTCTATCGGCCGCCCTGAGCTGCGCGGCGTCGGCGAGCCCGTCGAGCTCTTCACCCTCAGCCGTCGCTGACGGCCGCGGGGAACCGGATGTACTCGTCGATGATGAGCAGCGCCAGGTCCGGGTTGCCCGGCACATCGCCTTCGATGCGCCCGCGATCTCGCAGGTCCGCGACGAGCCGCTCGACGACGATCTCCAACGTGAGGTCGTCGCCATGGTCGCGCCACGTGCGCTGCTCGTGCTCGTCCGCGAAGCAGTACGCCTTCCACGACACGCTGAACCGCAGGTCGTCCCATCGGTAGCGGGCCACCTCGGCGTCGCCGTCGTGCACAGCCCAGATGCCGTCGCCCGTGAAGTCAAGGGTCATCCCGGGGCGCAACGGCGCCATAGCGTCCGCAGATGAGGCCACCCTGTCCACACCGTGGAACACGCTGTCGGTGTCGAGGACCAGCGCGCTGTCGGCGTGCACACCGTGGGCGACGACGCCTGCGTTCGGCCCCTCTGGGTAGTAGGCGAACTCGCCGCCGTGCTCCGGGTCATGGAACCACGCAACCGCGGTGGCGATCGGCATGCGCCAGTCGTCGAAGAGGCCGGAGTGGTGCATCGCCACCAGCAGCCACTGGGGCATCACCTTGCGGTTGCAGCCCCGGAACTCGGGGACGTCGGTGTGCACCGCGAGCTCCTGGCCAGGGACCATCAGGTTGGCGAACACGATGGCCGGCTCGATCACCGGTCGCCCGAAGATCTTGCGGGCGGCGTCGACGAAGCCCTCATGGTGGAGATACGGCTCGATCCCCTCGATGAGCACCTGCTGGCCGTACGCGTACTCCTCCCGGAAGTAGTTCGTGCGCGCCGCGAGCACGGCGGGCGTCTCGTTCCGAGCGAACCGACCCCCGCTGCGCACGAAGTTGCGAGCCGCATCGACGCGCTGCGAGAGGCCTCGGCCGATCTCGGACTCGACGTGCTCCTGGCTGTACATGCCGTAGGAACCGAAGCGCTCGCACAGCCGGACCATCTGCTCCGCACCGTCACCGCCGAAGAGCGGATCGATGCTGACGACGGTGTGGGCCA
>JBEEGB010000565.1:0-2862 GCA_041166585.1 Acidimicrobiaceae bacterium | reverse complement strand
GCGTCACCCCGCTCATCGGCCGCGAGCACGAGCTCGACCTGCTCGACCGCGCCATCGGCGCCACCGTGCGCCGCGGCCGCGCCCAGCTCTTGCTCGTCGTCGCCGAGGCCGGCATGGGCAAGACCCGTCTGGCCGAGGAGGCCGCGTCGCGCGCCGAGTCGTGCCACAACGCCGCGGTGTTCGAGGGCCGGTGCGTGCCCTACGGCGAGGCCAACGTCTGGTGGCCGGTGGCCGAGGCCCTGCGATCTGGCATCGGGCTCTCGGCGAGCGCGACGCTCGAGGAGGCCCGCGAGCGCGCCACCGAACGAACCCTTCGCGTTCTGCCGGGCACGTCGCCGGCCGAGGTCGAACGCGTCGTCAACGGCCTGCTCCACCTGCTCGCGTACGACGGCCCGCTGCAGGGCATCGATCCGATGCGGGCGAGGGAAGAGGCGCGCCGCTCGCTCGTCGCCTACATCGAGGCGTTCGCCCGCCAACGTCCGCTCATCGTCGTCCTCTCCGACCTGCACTGGGCCGACGACCTCGTGCTCGAGCTGGCCGACCTGCTGCTCGAGCGCGTGGCCAACCTCCCCTTCGTGCTCGTGGCCACGGCGCGCGACAGCCTCCTCGAGCGCTGGCAGCCGCGTACGGGTCGCCACAACCTGGTGTTGCTCAACCTCGACCCGCTCGATCGCGAGGCGAGCGGTGCCCTGCTCGACGCGATGGTCGAGACCCAGCTCCCCGACGAGCTGCGCACGCTGCTCCTCGACCGCAGCGGCGGCAACCCGTTCTTCCTCGAAGAGCTTGTGTCGCTCCTCGCCGAGGGTGGCGTCCACGACGGTGCGAACGGTCCGATGGGCGGGAGGATCTCGCCGTCGGCCGAGCTGCCCCACACGCTGCGCGGCCTCGTCGCCGCCCGTCTCGATGCGCTGACGTCCGACGAGCGGTGCGTGCTCGAGGACGCGGCCGTGCTCGGTCGCCGCGGCCCGGTCTTCGCGCTCGAGATCATGGCCGAGAAGGTGGTGCCGACCATCGACGTGCCCGCGGGCATCGCCGGCCTGGTGGCGAAGGACGTGTTCGTCGTCGACCAGGGCATGTGGTCGTTCCGATCGGATCTCGTCCGCGAGGTCGCCTACGGGATGCTCACGAAGACCGGGCGGGCGCGCCGGCACTACGGGGTCGCGTCCTGGATGGAGCAGCACCTCGCCGATGCCGAGAGCGAGGTCGACCGCATCGCGCACCACTACGCGACCGCAGCACAGCTCAGCGGCGAGGTGGGAGGCCTCGGGGACGGGGACGGCACCGAGGTCCGCGACCGGGCGGTGCACTGGCTGGGCAAGGCGTTGCACGAGGCTCGGGCGAGCGAGCTCCACCTGGTCGCCATGCGGCTGTGCACGCAGGCGCTGGAGATGGTGCCGCCGCTCGAGGGCGCGGTACGCCGGCGGTTCCTGCTGGGGCGCGCTCGTGCCGCGACGAACCTCCGCGACCTCGACCAGGCCAAGGCCGATCTCGACGAAGCGATGGGCGGCGCCGTCGCCGGCGGCGACGAGCCGGCGGTCGCCGAGGTGCTGCTCGAACGAGGCGAGCTGGAGCAGAAGCTCGGCGACCTCGCGGGCTCGGCCGAGACGCTACGAGACGCCACCGAGCGGTTCCGGGCCGTCGGCGACCGTCGCGGCGAAGCCGAGTCCCTGCGCGCCTACGGCATGACGCGGCTGTTCGCGGACGATGCTGCGGAGGCCGCCGCGTCCTTCACCGAAGCACTGGCGATCTTCCGCGAGCTCGGCGATCAGCGGGGCGTGGCGTGGGCCTTGCAGAACCTTGCCTGGGTCGCGTACACGGGCGGCGACGCGGAGCTGGCCGAGCAGTGGCTCGAGGAGTCGATCGCGGTGTTCACCGAGATCGGCGACTCCGGCGGGCTCGGGTGGGCGACGGGCCTGCTCGCCTTCGTCCGCTACCACCAAGGCCGCTTCGACGACGCCGAGGCGCTGGCCGAGCGGATGCTCCTCGAGGCGGTGCAACGGGGCGATCGGTGGGCCGAGGGGATGATGCGGGCGCTGCTCGCCCTGCTCGCGCTCTGGACAGGTCGCGCCGAGACCGCCGTCGAGCAGGGCGAGAAGGCGCTCGCCGTGTTCCGCGCGATGCACGACTGGTACGGCGAGCTGCTCGCGGCCGGAGCCCTCGGACGGTCGTTGCTCGCGGCAGGCCGCGTCGACGACGGCTTCAACGTCTTGCACGAGGCGATGTCCACGGCGGCACTCGTGCCGGTCGGCGCCGCGTCCAACATGGCCATCGGCACGCTCACAGCGGCCGCGGCACAGGCGGGCCTGCCCGACCGCCTGCCGAACGAACCCCTGGACGTGGTGGAGCACAGCGACAAGGAGATCGGCTGGCTCGACGTTCGCATCGCCCGCAACATGCTGCAGCTGATGTCCGGGTCGACCGACGGTGTCCGGGCCTCGATGGAGGCGATCGTCGAGCGCCAGGGCGGCGCCACCGGCTACGGGCGGGCCGCGCTCACGCTGGCCCGGGCCGCGGACCACGATGGGCCTGGCGCGCTGGCCGCGTTCCGTGAGCTGATGTCGGTGGACTCCTCGACCTACTCCGACCGCATCACCGCGATGGTCGGAGCCGGGGTCGCGGTCGAGCGTGACGGCGACCACTCAGCCAGCGACGCGCTGCTGCGCACCGCGCAGGACCTGATCGACACCACCGAAGACCGGCTCCTCGCCGCGGTCGTGCGCCTCGCGCTGGCGAGGGTGGCCGAGCACCGCGGCGAGCCCGACGCGACCGACGCCCTGCGCCGGGCCCACCTCTCGATGTCCGCCATGGGCGTCTCCCAACCCGGCTGGGACACCCTCCTCCGCCTCATCCTCAGCTAACCCA
>JBEEGB010000564.1:0-3920 GCA_041166585.1 Acidimicrobiaceae bacterium | reverse complement strand
TGGAGCCGGGTGATGTCCTCCCACGAGTAGCCGAGGTCGAGCAGCACCTCCTCGGTGTGCTGGCCCAGCTCGGGCGCGACCGCCGACGGGCGTGCCGGGGTGGCGCTGAAGCCGACCGGTGCCGCGACGACGTCGATGCCGTCGACGTTCACGAGGTACCCGTTGGCCCAGACGTTGGGATCAGCGACCACCTCTCCATGATCTCGGACCGGCGCGTGACGCAGCCCCGCGGCGCGCAGACGCTCGCACCAGACCGCGGTGGTCTCGGCCTCGAAGGCCTCGTCGAGCAGCGGGAAGAGCTCCGCCTTCTCCTCCTCCCAGTACAGAGGCTGGGCGAAGCGCTCGGCGAGCTCCGGACGGCCGACGACCTCGAAGAACGTCGCTCGGAGTGGGCCGACGATGCCGACCACCGCGATCCAGCCGTCCGCGGTCCGGAAGATCGCGTACAAGCCCGGGATCAGGGGGTGACCGCGGTTCGCTCGGCCCGCCGGCGCGCCGCGCAGCAGGCAGCCGGTGTACTCGCTCGCCTGCGCCCAGATCTGACCGCCGAGCAGCGATGTCGTCACCCGCTGGCCCCGACCGCTCTTCTCCCGAGCGAAGAGCGCGGCGAGGATCCCGCCGACGAGGTTCTGTCCCGCGATGTGGTCTGCGATCGTCGCGCCCACCGGTGTGACCTCGTGACCGTCGCGACCGGTGGTGCTGATGAGGCCCCCTGCCGCCTGGCCGCTCAGGTCTGCACCCTCGCGCGCCGCATCGCTGCCCTCGGTTCCGAAGGTCGAACCGGCGGCGTACACCAGTCGCGGGTTGCGCGCCGCGACATCGTCATAGCCGAGACCCCACCCCTCCATCGTCCCGGGCGCGAAGTTGGTGATGGCCACGTCCGCCCACTCCACCAGGCGCAAGAAGACCTCGCGCCCTTCCGCGGTGCGCAGGTCGACCGTCACGCTTCGCTTCCCACGGTTGCAGCCGATGAAGTACGCGCTGCGGGCGTCTCCTGGTTGAACGGGCAACCAGCGGGACTGATCGCCGAAGCCAGGGAGCTCGACCTTGATCACGTCCGCCCCCCACTCTCCCAACGTGGCGGCCGCCTGTGGACCCTGCACGAGCAACCCGGCCTCGATGACCTTCACACCGTCGAGCGCTCCCATGCAGGCGTTCTACTCCACGTCCAGCACGACCGGCGACGCCGAGGCCGCGCCCTGTTCCGTGGACGTTCGACCGTGAACGGCACGGCTGTGAGTCCACAGAACCCGGACGCCTGTCCTCGGTGGACGCTGAGCCGTGGTGGGACACGGTTGAGGCTCCACAGTGGGCGCGCGGCACCGTCGTGATCCGCACTTGACCGGGCTCGATCACGGAGCCATCGTTTTGGGATTGCCGCAGCCCGGGACCCCGGTTGTGGCACGGCCACGACTGGGGCCCTCGGGACGGACCATGGACGCCATCATGAAGCTCGGCTTCGGCGATCTCTCCTTCCAGGTCGGCGACCACATCTGCGGCTTCTACAGCGGATCGGCCGAGCGAGACCAGATCCTGTTCCCGTACCTGCAAGCGGGGTTGGAGGCAGGTGACAAGTGCACGTGCGTGATCGATGCGACAGAACCCGCGGCAGTGGTCGCCGGCCTCCACCTCCATGACTCCACCAGCTCGCAACAGCTCGACGTGCAGCGGTCCACGGACACGTACCTCCTCGATGGCCAATTCTCGACCGAGCGCATGATCAGCTTCTGGGACGCGGCGGTGGCGAAGGCCATGAGCGGCGGCGAGTTCCGGTTCGCGCGGTCGGTCGGCGAGATGACGTGGTCGTTGCGCGATCTGCCAGGGGTGGACGAGCTCGCCGCCTACGAGTCGGAGCTGAACCGCTTCATGCCGCGGTACCCCCAGGTGATCCTGTGCCTCTACGACCTCGAGCAGTTCGGCGGAGGCATCATCATCGACATGCTCAACACCCACCCCCGGGTGCTGCTCGGCGGGATGGTCGTCGAGAACCCCTTCTACCTCTCCCCTGACGAGTTCATCGCGGCACGGGCCTGAGCCGCTGGGCTAACCGGCATCCGACAGGTCGCGCAGGAGGTCGATCGGGGGGGCGACGTACCACGCGCTGGTCACCGGCGTGGAGAACTCGGTGAGGCGATCGCGCAGACCGTCGTCACCGCCCGCCATGCGGTGGAGCATTCGGAGCAGTCGAGCGCGGTCGGCGCTGAACGCGAGGAACATCAGACCGTGCTCCTTGACGCCACCGAAGGCAGTCGAGCGGCGGAAGATCTCGAGCTCCTCGCCATCGTCGTCCTCGATCACCACGCGACTCACGTGTGAGCGAGGCGATTGCACCGCTTCGTCGAGCTCGACGCTGCCCTGCAACGTCCGGCCGAACACCAGCTCGCGGTCGGACAGCTCGAGCGCCTCGAACCCATCGAGATCATGGACCCAACGCTGCAGCAGCACGATGCTGCCCCCGGCGCACGTGTCCCCCTCGGGGATGGTGACCACCGAAGGTGCCTCGTCGAGCGGTGGGTTCTCGGTGCCGTCCTCGAACCCGGTGAGGTCCTGGCTCGCCTGGTAGGTGAACGCCGGCTGCTCATCCACCACGCGCGCCAGCCCCTCGAGCTCGTGCGCGGCCCGACGAGCGACGTTGAACACGGCATCAGGACCGCCGCTGTGCATCCACAGCCAAAGATCGTGTTGCGCAGCTGGCACCTCGAACCCACCGACACCGGCGATCGGCTCGAAGTCGCCGAACCCCTCTGGCACGTGGGCCGGCGCGATCTGCGCCCACACCCGATGACCGAAGCCGACCACGACGTTGACGCCGACAACGCTGGTCGCGGCCTCCCGCACCCTGCTGATCGCGGCCAGAAGGCGGTGCGGATCACCGCCGACATCGAATTGGAGATGGTGATGCGACCGGGTACCGAGGGCGAAGATGCCCGGCTGAGAGACCGACACATGCTTCGTTCTAGCAGGGTGGTTCGCGTTGGTTTCATCCGGTTCCCGATGGCGCGAGCGCGCTATTTCTGTCAACAGGCTGTGTGGACCTCAGGGAAGCAGCGGCGCGAACCGATCATCTCCGCAATGGCCACGCGCGGAGTCCTCGGAGCTGGACCCGTCGCGTCCGAGCGACTGGCCATCGTCGAGAACCTGATGGCCAACAACCCGGACTGCGCCGTCGGGGTGTTCGGCCCCGCCCGCCACGTCGCCGACTCCGGCCAGCTGCTCGAGGACATGGGGATCCCCGTCGGGGGTCATCCCACCCTCAAGAGCAGCGCGATCGTGCAGTTCGTCGCGACCTCGGACGCGTGGCTGGTGAGCGACCTGGCGTCGGAGGCCACCCTGCACGGCTCCGCGCGGCGGACGGTCCGGCTGCGCAACGGCAGGACGGCCGACCTCCACCTGGTCGACGTCAGCGACACGGAGGTCCGGACGGTGGTGATCATCGTGCCGTACGCGGGCGACACCATCGCCCCCACACCACCACCGACAGCGATCGTCGCGAGCCCCCGGGTCGGCGTGATCCACTGCGACGGCTTCGGCGTGATCACCACTGCATGTGACTCGACCCTCGCGCTGCTCAGGCAACCCCCGGGATCACTCGTCGGCGGCCCGATCCTCCACCAGCTCCATCCCGCCGACCACGAGGCCGCGATCGTCAACTGGGTGGCGGGCAAGGAGCAGCCGGGTGTCGCCCTGCGCTGGCGCTGCCGGGTGGTGAGGGCCGACGGATCGCCGCTGTGGGTCGAGGCCACGCTCACCAACGAGATCGACGCAACCGGCGCTGGGGATGTTCGGATCGACCTGTACGACATCTCCCAAGAGGTGGCCGCGACGGAGGCCTTGGCCGCCGAAACAGAGCTGCTCGCCCTCCTCACGGAGTCGCTGCCCGTCGGGGTGGCGAAGTTCGACGCGCGCGGCCACATCGAGCA
>JBEEGB010000563.1:0-3528 GCA_041166585.1 Acidimicrobiaceae bacterium | reverse complement strand
CCTCCGGGCCAGCGGCTTCAAGGCCCTCCATGACGAAGACGCGATCTTCCTCGAGGAGGAGCGCGCCGCACTCGCCGCTCCACGCGACAACGACGGCATCGACTGGTACACGTTCACCGTGTCCTTCAAAGGTGTCTTCCTCGAAGGTCTCGAGGTCGCGTTCATCGTGGTGACCTTCGGCGGTGCGCAGAACAACGTGGCGCTCGAGGCTGTTGGCGCCGGCTTCGCGGCCGTGCTCACCCTGGTCGTCGGACTGTTCCTTCACCGACCGCTGAGCCGAGTCCCGGAGAACACGATGAAGTACGCGGTCGGGCTGATGCTCACGACCTTCGGGCTCTTCTGGGTCGGGGAAGGGGCCGGACTCGACTGGCCAGGTACGGACCTCGCGTTGATCGGCATCCTCGGCTACCTGTTCGTGTTCAGCACCGCGCTGATCTCGGCACTTCGCCGCCGACATGCACGCTCGAACCTGATCGGAAGCTACGCATGAGGCCCCTGACGACGTTCGCTCGCTTCTGGTACGACTTCATCGTCGGCGACGACTGGAGGCTCGCCGCCGGAACCGTCGTCGCGATCACCCTGGTAGCCGTCGCCGCAAACCACGGGGCGAACGTCTGGTGGGTGCTCGTTCTCCTGGTGTCGGCGCTGCTTGCCGTCTCGGTCAACGTCGCCGCGCGACCGAAGCCGGCCGGCCAGTGAATTCTCCGCGACATGTCGCACCCCGACGTCGCCGACCCCTCGACAAGGTGGGCGGCGCCACCTGACCGCTACGCCAGGGGATACCGCGTGGCGAGCTCGTGGAGCACGGCGAGGCAGTCGTCGGCGCACTCGCGGACGATGTCGGCCACCGGGCGGATGTCAGTGATGCGCCCGGCCACCTGACCGCCGAGCGCGACGGCGGCGTTCATGTCGCCGCCGAAGTACAGCTCCATCGCCTGGCCGAACAGCTCCATGGCGTTGCGTTCGGTGTCGAACTCGAGCGACTCGCTGCGCTCGGTCCTCAGCGCGCGCAACGCGGGAGACGTGTGCCGGTTGAGCATCACCGTGTCGGTCTCGGCGGCGTCGACGATCGCTTGCTTCCAGTTCCCGTGGATCGGGGACTCGGCGGAGGACACCATGCGCGTGCCCATCTGGATGCCTTCTGCGCCGAGCGCGAAGGCGGCGGCCATGGTGGCGCCGTCGAGCATCCCGCCGGCCGCGATGATCGGGACGTCGACCCGTGAACGGATCAGCGGCAGCAGGACCATGGTCGACACGTCGCGCGGGTTCTTGAAGCCCCCGCCTTCGCCGCCCTCGACGATGAGGCCGTCGACGCCCGCATCGACGGCCTTCAACGCGCCGTGCAACGTGGGCACCACATGGAAGACGGTGAGCCCACCGGCCTTGAGCTGTTCGGTGTAGCGAACGGGGCTGCCGGCCGACGTCGTCACGAACTTGATGCCCTGGTCGATCACGAAGTCGACGATGCCCGGATCGCGGACGAACGCCTGGGCGATGTTCACACCGAAGGGCTTGTCGGTGAGGTCGCGCATCTTGCGGATCTCGTCCTTGATGACGTCGAGCTCGCCCGACGACGTCTCGATGATGCCGAACGCGCCGGCGTTGGAGACGGCCGACGCGAGCTGTGAGCGCGCGATCCAGCCCATCGGTGCCTGGACGATGGGGATGTCGACGCCGAGCATCTCGGTGACTCGGTTGTGGAACAGGGCAGTCATCCACGTCCTCCGCGTGCTCGCAGCACCGGCTCGAGGGCTGTCATGTACTCGACGAGTCGCAGCGCGATCTCCATGCCGATCTCATCATCGCTGAGATCCGGGTCGGGCCACGTCTCCGAGACGCGGCGCCACCGATCGGCCCGCCCGATGAACGGCCCCGCGACCGCGTCGTCACCGATGACCTTTCGCCAGGCCCGTGCTCGCTTCGCGAGGCGCTCGAGCGTGGCCTCGTTGTCCGCCAAGCTCGGGTGCTCGGCATGGAAGCCCACCTCGAGCGCGAGCACGGTGGCGTCCGGGACGTGCTTCGCACCGATGACCTGCGCCTCGTAGTGCTCGCGCGGCGCGGCATCGGTGTCGAACCAGAGCTTCACGCCGTAGCGGTGGGCCTTGAAGCGCACCGCTCCGAGGTTCGAGGGCATGATGCCTCGCACCGCTTCGCCGACTTCCTCGAACAGCCCGAGCTCCACGTCACCCCTCCCTCCTGCCAGCCCCCTGTTCCTAGCCCAGTCATGGACCGAGCCCGCTCCGGATCTCGCGAAGGCGACCGGCCGGTGGCAACGTCGGCGCATCCGCTATCGTCGGATCCGGCGAAGGGGAGTAGCTCCAACGCTGGGTGATCGACACGCTGGGTGATGAGCCCCGGTCCCCAGGCCTTCACAGAGGCGAGCAAGACCTTCGGCCAGGCATCAGCAGATGCTCGGTCGAAGGCGTTCCAGCTTCCTCCGGGCAACGCAACCGGAGGAGCAACGTGGACGCATTCCTGATCAGCTTCGGCATCATCTTCGTGGCCGAGCTCGGCGACAAGAGCCAGCTCATGGCGATGACCTTCGCCGCCCGCTACCGAGCGGTCACGATCCTGGTCGCGATCACCGCCGCGACCGCGCTGGTGCACCTCTTCAGCGTTCTGCTCGGCGCCGCCGTCGGGGTCGCGTTGCCTACCAAGGCCATCTCGGTCGTGGCCGGGCTGGCCTTCCTGGGCTTTGCGGCCTGGACGCTTCGCGGCGACAAGCTCGGTGATGACGAGGCCGAGCGCGCTGCGCAGAGCACGAAGTCAATCTTCTTCACCGTCGCGATTGCGTTCTTCCTGGCGGAGCTCGGGGACAAGACCATGCTGGCGACCGTCACCCTTGCCACCGACAACGGTCTGTTCGGGACCTGGCTCGGATCGACCCTGGGCATGGTCGCGGCCGACGCCCTCGCCATCGTCGTGGGCCAGCAGCTCGGAGCGAGGCTCCCCGAGCGCGCCATCAAGATCGGGGCGGCGATCACCTTCGTCGTGTTCGGGGTCATCTTGATCGCCGAAGGTGTGCGCTGAGCGGCCGAAGCTCGTCAGTCGTCGGTGGGGGCGTCCGTGCCGATGAGCTCCAGCAGCCCGTCGCAGTCCTCCACGGTCACCGTGAGCGCGGAGTGGGCCCGCAGACCGATCACCGGACCCACTCGATGCCGGAAGTGCACGCACACGCCGCGGTTGACGTTCGTTCCGAAGGTGAGACCGTCATCGGCCAAGGAGAGCCGCGCGCCGATGGCGGTGTACCAGCGGTAGTCGTGCGTCACATGACCACCGGCGACGTTGTCGAGCGACGTCTCCAAGCGGAGCAGTCCGAACGATGCTCGGAACCGGTCCTCCGTGAGCCGCACGCCATCTCGGCCTGGACGAACCCCGAGCGGGATCCACATCGCGGCGAAGCGCCTCTCGAACCGATAGGGGAAGAACGCGTCAGGCATCTTCCGCAAGCATGTCCGATGCGGCACGTGCGACGCGCCCTCGCTCCCCTCGTTTGCGACAGACTCGCCGGATGACCGCGCTCTCCGA
>JBEEGB010000562.1:0-6548 GCA_041166585.1 Acidimicrobiaceae bacterium | reverse complement strand
GTGGCGATGCCGGCGCGGACGGCGAGCTCGCCGTGGTGGCGAAAGCGCTGCTCGATCGCCACGACGGCGGCGACCAGGGGCTCGTTGTCGACGCCGACGATCATCACGCCGTCACCGAGCCACTTCTCGACGCGGACGCCGAAGAGCGGGGCAACCTCACGAACGGCGACGCGCAGGTGCTGGACCTCGGTGACCGCGGCCTCGTCGCCGCGGGCGTCGACGAAATCGGTGAAGCCGCAGAGATCGATGAAGGCAAAGCTGCGAATGACTCGGCTGCTACCGGCGATGGCGGCGAGCTGGGCGGTGTCCAAGGTTCCTCCGAACGGCGGTCCTCGCTCACTCCTACCAGGGTCCGACCCCACATCAGGTAAATCGGTGACCCCATGTGACCAGGTTCACGAGCAATTCGGGCGTTGTGCGCATCCGGTTCATGGGTTACTGTGGGTAACTATGACTGGTCCCCGCCGTCCTCGCCATGACGAACCCGCCCGCCTGGCCAAACGGGTGCTGCGCCGCAACGAGCTGCTCGACGCGGCCTCCGCGGCCATCCGCCGCGACGGCGCCGGCATCAGCATGGAGGCGATCGCGGCAGAGGCGGGCGTCACGAAGCCGATCCTCTACAAGCACTTCGGCGATCGCGACGGGCTCGTGGTGGCCCTGGCCGATCGGTTCGGCGGCGAGCTGGTCGCCGAGCTCGAGGCCAACCTCGCCCGCGACCTGCCGCCGGAAGAGCTCCTTCGTTCGACGGTCGACGCCTACCTCGCCTTCGTCGAGCGTGATCCGAACGTCTACCGCTTCCTCGTCCCGCGCCTGAGCGTCCACCTCGGCGACGGCATCGACCAGGTCGGCATCGTCAGCCACCTCGGCAAGCGCATCGCCCTCGTGGTCGGCGAGCAGCTGCGGGCGCTCGGCCTCGACTCCGGCATGGCTGAGCCCTGGGCGTTCGGCATCATCGGGATGGTCCACCTCAGCGGCGAGTGGTGGGTCGATCGCCAGACGCTGCCGCGGGCGCGGCTCGTCGAGTACCTGTCGGACCTGCTGTGGCACGGGATGGGTGGGATCACGGCAAAAGCTCTGCGGGCCAACTCGTTGGAGGCAAACCGATGACGACCATTTCGACAGAGGCCCCAGGCGCGCAGCTGGAGAGCTGGACGACGCTGATCTTCCTGCTCAGCGCGTTCGCCGCCATCGTCGTCGCCCTCGCGGTCACCGGCCGTCGCGCGGCACGTCGTAGCGGCGACGGCAGCTCCGGCGACGTGTTGCTGTGGGTGCCGCGCGGGCTCGAGCGCATCACCGGCATACCGGCATGGGCGGCCGGGATGATCGGCACCGCCGCGTTCGGTCTGCTCGTCGCCGGGATCGGCTTCTACAACGACGTCGCCTGGCACGTCGGGCGAGGCCGGGACAAGGAGCTGTTCACCGCGCCCCACACGATGATCGTGGTGGGCCTCGGGCTGATCGCGCTCGGGTCCGCGGTCGGCATCTTCTTCGCCACGCTCACACGGGCCGACACCGTGCTGCGGGTGAAGGGCCTGCGCATCCCCTGGTCAGCGGTGCCCCTCGGCCTGCTGGGGGTGTGCGCGCTCGGCGGCTTCCCGCTCGACGACCTGTGGCACGCCGCGTACGGCATCGACGTCACCATGTGGAGCCCGACCCACATGCTCATGATCTGCGGCGCAGCGTTCAGCCTCATCGCCGCCTGGCTCGCCCTCGCGGAGGCCGGCGTGCGCTTCCGCGACTCGCGGTGGAGCCGTGTCGCGCACTTCGTCGCCGCCTGGTTCGTGCTCGCAGGGCTGACGGCGCCGCTCGGCGAGTTCCGCTTCGGCGTCCCCCAGTTCCAGCAGCTGTACCACCCGGTGCTGCTCTGCCTCGCCGCCGCGTTCGCGTTCGTGCCCACGCGGCTCGTGCTCGGCCGCGGCTGGGCCGTGGTCCTCGCCATCTTCACGTTCGTGCCCGAGGGCCTCAACCTCGGTAGCGGATCGAGCGCACAGGGGTTCGTCCCGACCCGGACGGTGGGATCGTTCATCGCGGCCGCCATCGCCGTCGAGCTGGCCGCCGCGCTCTTCGGCACGGAGAACCGGCTCCGGTTCGCCCTCGCCTCAGGGGTTGGGGTCGGCACCATCGGCCTGGCCGGCGAGTGGGTCTGGAACCAGGGCGCGGCCCAGCCGTGGACCGCATCCCTGTTCCCCGACGCGCTCGTGTGGGGACTCGTGATGGCGCTCGGCGCGGCCGTGCTCGGCGCCGCGTACGCCGGGGCCATCCTGCGGGAGCCCGGGAGGCTCTCGCGCCGGGCGCTCGCCGCCGCCGTGCTCGCGGTGATCGTCGCTTTGCTCGTGCCTCTCCCCCGCGGCACCGGCAACGTGAACGCGGCCATGGACATCCAGCCGGCCGGAACCGGCGACGAGGTCTCGGTCACCGTGCGGCTCGAACCCGCCGACGCGGCCGACGGGGCGCGCTGGTTCCAGGTGATCGCGTGGCAGGGCGGAGGCTTCCGCGCCGTCGACCTCCACCAGACCTCGCCCGGCACATGGCAGAGCGACGCACCGGTGCCCGTCGGCGGCAAGTGGAAGACGCTGCTGCGGCTGCATCGGGGCGCCGAGCTGATGGCGGCGCCGGTGTTCCTGCCCGCCGACGCGGAGATCGGTGTACCGGAGATCCCGGCCGTGTCCCGGACGATCGCCTTCGGGGGCGAGGAGCAGTACCTGCTCCGGGAGGTGAAGCCAGGTGAGGCGACCGTGAAGATCTTGGCCTACGGGATCATCGCCGCCGTCGTCGCCCTCTGGGCCGCGTCGTTCGTGCTCGCCGCCACCCGCATCCCCCGCAACCCCGTGGTCCGTGGCTACTTCACGAGCAGGGAGGCCGCCGCCCACACGGCGGCGACCGCGCCGAGGACGGCCATCAACACCGAGCGGGCCAAAGGCGCTCGCGCCAAATCCTCCTCGCGGGGCTGAGCCGGCGGGCGCACCATCGCGACGACGTTGCCGGCCGCCAGCGCACCACCCAGAGCGAGCACCAGATAGGCGAGCAGGTCGTCGCCGAGGAACATCGTTCAACCGTAGTGCTGGTGCTGTCGACACTCTGTTCGACCACCCAGTGCGCGTGGGTCGGGCGGGCCTGAGATTTCTTTGGATTTTGGCTCAAGCGGGCAGGCAAAACCGACGAACTATGGAGAGCCTGGCGGACTTCGCCCCCACCAGGTGCCATATCGGGGATTTGGGCGGGGGTTGCAGAACTCCCTCCAAACGCATCGCCAACCAGCGCTCTCGGGTGCTGGCGCCTTCGGCCCCCGTCCTGCCCCCGAGCAGTTCCAGACAGCACCGCCCCCTCGCCAGGGGGCGGTGCTGCTTTTCTGTGCCGTGTGCCGCGGATCAGCTACGAGCTCGTCGAGACCGTCGTGCTCGTGGGAGAAGGGGTGCCCGGGAGGGTCACCACGGTGCCGCGGTCGTCGGGGACCTGGAGGTCGGCATCGGTGACGTCGCCCGAGATCCTCACGGCCGCGGTCGTCTCGATGGCGTCGGTCCGGTCGATCACGGTGCGCGAGGGCGCGCCCGTCGCCTTGTCGAAGCAGAACAGGGCCTGCGCGCCGTACGTCGGGACCGGCAGCTGCACGGCCAGGTCGAGGCGGAAGCAACCGTCCAGGATGTCGACGACAGCGTACAGCGGGCGGTCACCGAGCACGTAGCTGCCGAGACCGTCGAG
The DNA here is from genome assembly GCA_041166585.1 of Acidimicrobiaceae bacterium. Lineage (GTDB taxonomy): Bacteria > Actinomycetota > Acidimicrobiia > Acidimicrobiales > JACDCH01 > JBEEGB01. Next base: position 2,849 of record JBEEGB010000562.1, on the reverse strand, counting down.
CTCCGATGCGACGGCTTCGTCGTAGGAAGGAGCATCGTCGGCACTGCGGAAGCACCGCCCCAGGCCGGAGGAGTCGGTACCGCAGCGGACGACCTTGCCTTGGAGGCGCCCCTCGACCGAACCGAGGCCGCTGATGAGTCGATCGGGCGGGCGCTGCACCAGCCGGGTGCTCGACTCGAAGGCGGCGTTGCCGGGTGCAGCGCGCGTGAAGCTCGACTCCACGAGGTACGTGCCCTCGAGCTTGCGCTGCCATGCCGCGAGGAACGACCGTGCGGCGCGATCGCCGCCGTGCTGCGTCTCGGTGGCGGGCAGCAACACCGACGCGCCCACCGCGAAGGCGAGGAAGAGGAGTGCGGCGGCAACAGGGAGCCGGTCGCTGCGCACCCATGGCAAGGTAGTTTGCGGCCGTCCACCAACGGCAGCACGAGGAGCGTCCGATGGCCTTCCACCACGTGGCCTTCGCCACCCGAGACCTCGAGGCGACCCATCGCTTCTACACCGACGTCATGGGCTTCGAGCTGGTCAAGGCCGTCGTCGCCCCGACCGACGGTCCTGGCGGCTGGGCCAAGCACGTGTTCTACGACACGGGCGACGGGATGATCGCGTTCTGGGACCTCCACGACGACCGCATGGCCGACTTCGACCCGGCGATCTCGACCGGGCTCGGGCTCGAGCCGTGGGTGAACCACGTGGCCTTCGCGGCGAGCGACCTCGACGACATCGAGGCCCGCAAGCAGCGGTGGCTCGCGAGAGGGCACGACGTGTTCGAGATCGACCACGGCTTCTGCGTGTCGGTGTACACGATGGACCCGAACGGGATCCTGGTCGAGTTCTGCACCGACACGAAGCCGTACACCGCCGAGGACCGCCAGCACGCCCTCGCCCTGCTGCTCGATTCCACGCCCGAGCTGGAAGCACCCCCGATCCCGCAGTTCCACCGAGCCAAGAGCGCTGCCGCAGCGCCGGCGTGACGAGGCCGTTCCTGGGCTACTGGCCCGAGGACGACGACGACCCGGGCGTCGCGCTCGGTCGCGAGCCGGTCGCGCTGGTGAGCCCTGACGGAGCGATCGTTCGGGGGATCCTGTGGACCCCGCCCGGCGGCGCGCCCTGGCACACCGCGGTCGTCCTGTCGCACCCGCGCGGTGACTTCAGCGTCCACTACGCGTGCCCGCTCCTCGCGGCAGCCGGCTATGCCGTCTTCGGGTTCGCCACTCGCTACGTCAACAACGACAGCGACTGCCTGCACGAGCAGTGCGTGGTCGACGTCCAGACCGCGGTGACGTTCGTGCGGGAGCGAGGAGCCGAGGCGGTCGTGCTGCTCGGCAACTCCGGTGGCGGTTCGCTCATGGCGCTCTCGCACGCGTCGACACCGGGCGGGCTCGGCGACGCGTTCATCGCGCTCGCCGCCCACCCCGGCCAAGGGGTCTTCATGTTGCAGGTGATCGACCCGTCGGTGACCGATGAGGCCGATCCCTTCTCGATCGATCCGCGCCTCGACATGTACGACCCGGCCAACGGTTGGAGGCCCTGGCCTGAGCCGTCGACCTACGACCGCGACTGGCTCGACGGCTACCGGGCGGCGCAGCGCGACCGCGTGGCCCGCATCGACGCGGTCGCCCGCGCCGCGGAGGACGACCGCGCCGCAGCGCGCGAGGCGCTCGACCGGGTCGAGAAGGGCTCGGCGGCATGGCTCGACTGCCGGCGGCGCGCCGTGCACGCCCGCTACCTCACGATCTACAGGACCTTGGCCGACCCGGCCTACCTCGATCCCACGATCGACGCCGACGACCGCGCGCTCGGGACGATCTTCGCCTTCCCCGACCCCTTCGACGCCAACAACGGCTTCGGCGGCCTCGCCCGGGTGATGACGACGCGCGCCTGGCTGTCGACGTGGTCCGGCCTCTCCTCTCACGCACGCGTGGCCGCCACCATCCCCGAGGTGAAGGTGCCGACGCTCGTCATCCACCCGACGGCCGACACCGAGATCCGTCTGCACCAGGCGCGCGAGATCTTCGAGGCATCAGGCGCAGCCGACAAGGAGTACGTCGAGCTCGAGGGCGCGGCGCACTACCTGCAGGGGCGCCGCCGCGAGGCGATGGACCTCGTCGTTCGCTGGCTTCAAGCGCGCGTGCCGTGAAGCCGCCCAAGCCGGTGATCGGCTGGCGGGAGTGGGTCGGCCTGCCCGACCTCGGCGTCGACTGGATGAAGGCGAAGGTCGACACCGGAGCACGATCGTCGTCGTTGCACGCGTGGGACGTCGAGATCGACGGCGACGTGGTGCGCTTCAACGTCCATCCGGTGCAGGACGACGACGAGGTGGTGGTGCAGGCCGAAGCCGAGCTGGTCGAACACCGCGACGTCCGCAGCTCGAACGGCGACGTCGAGGTGCGCCCCGTGATCCGAACGGTCGCGTTGCTGCGGGGCGAGCGCATCCCCATCGAGCTGACGCTCAGCCGGCGCGACGAGATGGGCTTTCGCATGTTGCTCGGCCGCTCGGCCGTCCGCCGCCGGTTCCTCGTCGACCCCGGCCGATCGTTCCTCGGCGGCGGCGATAGGGTTTCGCGCCCACCGGGCCCGTCGAGCACCTGACACCACATGAAGATCGCCATCCTCTCCCGCGACACGACGCTGTACTCGACGAACCGGCTCAAGGAAGCCGGGGAGAAGCGCGGCCACGACGTCCGCGTCATCGACTACCTGCGCTGCTACATGAACATCACCTCGCGCAAGCCGCTCGTGATCTTCCAGGGCCGCGAGCTCGAGGGGTTCGACGCGATCATCCCGAGGATCGGCGCGTCGCACACGTTCTACGGCAGCGCGGTCGTGCGTCAGTTCGAGCTGCTCGGCAC
>JBEEGB010000561.1:0-6898 GCA_041166585.1 Acidimicrobiaceae bacterium | reverse complement strand
GAGGATGATGCACACTCGGGAGGGAGCGGAACGTGAGCACCGACGTCGCCCCTAGCGAGGCTGGGTCCCGGGACGAAGGTGCCGCGCCAGCCGTCGCAGGCGGGACGCCGCTCCTCGAGCTCAGGGGCATGAGCAAGAGCTTTGGTGCCGTCCACGCACTCGTCGACATCGACCTCGAGGTCCCGGGCGGTCAGGTCACCGCCTTGGCCGGGGACAACGGTGCGGGGAAGTCCGTGCTCATCAAGTGCATCGCGGGCATCCACACACCCGACGCTGGCGGGATCCTGTTCGAAGGCAAGCCGGTCCACATCCGGACTCCGCGTGAAGCCGCTGCTCTCGGCATCGAGACGGTCCATCAAGACCTCGCGTTGTGCGACAACCTCGACATCGTCCAGAACATGTTCCTCGGCCGTGAGACCGTGCGCCACCTCATGCTTGTCGAGGAAGACATGGAGAGCGCCGCCGGCGCGACGCTGAGCAGCCTCGCGGTGACCACCGTGCGATCGGTCCGGCAGCTCGTTGCGTCGTTGTCCGGAGGGCAGCGGCAGTCCGTGGCGATCGCCAAGGCCGTCCTCTGGAACTCCAAGCTGGTGATCATGGATGAGCCCACGGCCGCGCTCGGTGTGGCCCAGACCGCCATGGTGCTGAGCTTGATCCGGCGCCTGGCCGACACAGGCCTCGCGGTCCTGCTCGTGTCCCACAACATGAACGACGTGTTCGAGGTGGCTGACCGCGTCGCGGTCCTGCGTCTCGGTCGCCTGGTCGCCGTGCGCAACACCGACGAGATCGACCCGCAGGTGGTCGTGGACCTCATGACGACGGGCGTGTCGACGCGGACCGTGGCCGAGAAGCCATCTGCTCCGGCCGCGCGGATCGACGGATGACCAAGCTCGAAGGGTCGGACCCGATCGTTCCTCTGGCGAGCGAGTCCCCGGAGCTCGCGGCCGCGGCGGTTGCCGAGACGGAGGTCCCGGACGCGGCCGAATCGAAGGTCGAGACGCTCCGCGACTACATGCGAGTGGTCTACGTCCGAATCCTCTCCGGCGACAGCGGCGTGCTCCCTGTCGTCGCCGGGCTGCTGCTCATCTCGATCCTGTTCCAGTACCTCAACTCCAACTTCCTGACGTCGGGGAACCTCGTCAACCTGCTGATCCAAGGCGCGGTCTACATGCTGTTGGCGATGGGGGAGGTCTTCCCACTGCTCCTCGGCGAGATCGACCTGTCGATCGGGTTTGTCAGCGGCATCGGCGGCATCGTCACCGCGGAGCTGGTGAAGCAGCAGTACGGCTGGCCGTGGTGGGCCGCGATCATCGTGGCGCTGCTGGTGTGCGCTGCGATCGGTCTGTTGCAGGGCACCATCATCACCCGGCTGGGCCTCCCGTCGTTCGTGGTCACGCTGGCGGGCCTTCTCGGCTGGCAGGGCGTGATGCTGCTCATGCTGGGGCAGGGTGGCTCACTGCCGATCAACGACAACGTGATCAACGATCTGGCAAGTGGCAACCTGACACCGACAGCCAGCTGGATCGTCATGATCGCGGTCGTCGCCGTGGTTGGCGTGAGGATGTGGTTGCGCGAATCCCGCCGGCGCGCGACCGGCCTGGCGGCGCCGCCGGCGAGCCTCACCCTTCTGAAGATCGGCGCCACCGCGCTGGCCGGTGTCGGACTCGTCCTGATCTGCAACACCAACCGGGGCCGCCTGGTACCGATCCGGGGTGTGCCGTGGGTGGTGCTGATCGTGCTGGGTGTCCTGGCCGCGTGGACCTTCCTGCTCGGGCGCACCAAGTTCGGCCGCTATGTGTACGCCATCGGCGGGAACGCCGAAGCGGCTCGGAGAGCCGGCATCAACCTGGCCAGGATCCGCACGTTGGGCTTCATGCTGGCGTCGTTGACCGGCGGCATCGCCGGCATCATCTACGCCTCCCGGCTGCGATCGGTCTCGACCGCCCTCGACGGTGGCACGCTCGTGCTCTACGCGGTGGCGGCTGCCGTCATCGGGGGAACGAGCCTGTTCGGAGGTCGAGGCAAGGCGATCCACGCCGTGCTCGGGGGCATCGTGATCGCCGCCATCGACAACGGCATGGGCCTGCAGGGCTACAGCGCGGCAGCCAAGTACGTGGTGACCGCCCTCGTGTTGCTGACGGCGGTGACCATCGACTCCGTCACGCGGCGCGAGGCGGCGCGCTGAGCGCCGCCTCTGCCTAGGTGGCTGGTTCGAGGATGAGCAGTGGGATCTGGCGATCCGTCTTGGTCTGGTACTCGTCGTAGGACGGCCAGATGACGGTGGCGCGGCGCCACCACTCGGCCTTCTCGTCGCCCGTGGCCTCATGTGCGATGTAGTCGCGCAGGTCTGGCCCGTCCTGCAGGCTCACCCGCGGGTCCTCGCGCATGTTGAGGTACCACACGGGGTGCTTGGGCGCGCCGCCCATCGACGCGACGACGGCGTATCGGCCGTCGTGCTCGACTCGCATGAGCGGGCTCTTGCGGACGGTGCCGCTCTTGCGGCCCTTCGTCCAGAGGACGATGCAAGGCACGCCCTCCAGCACTCCGCCCTCACGGCCGCCGGTGGACTCGTACTGCTCCACCTGCTGCGCCACGAACTCCCACGGGCTTGGCTCGTACTCACCTTCGATCGGCATCCGCATTGTCTACCGGCTCGCCGTCCCGAACTGACACCAGCCGACGAACGAAGTGCATCAACCGTTGACGTCGACGTCCACGGCGAAGACGGGGAAGCCAGGGGCCACCGCCGCGATGTCCGCGTCGCTCGCGTCGGGCGTGATGCCCTCGAAGAACTGGCCCACCTCCCAGTTCCACCGGCGGAGGTAGGCGCGGATGACGGGAACCTTGGCGTCGTCGTCGAGCTCGTTCGCGTGGAACGAGGTGACTCGTCGCCCGATGCGGAGCTCGCCGTTGCCGTCCGCCGCGCGCAGGTTGCGCACCCACTCCGTCGTGCCCCGTGGCGAGACGAGGTAGCTGCGACCGTCGAAGTCGAGCAGGTTGACCACGGTGGTTCGGACGGCGCCGCTGGTCCGGCCGACGACACGGAGCTCACGGCTGCCGAGCAGGCTCAGGCCCCGCCGGGTGAACCACCGGACGAGCGGGTTGAAGATCCGTTGCGTGAAGCGACCGGGGCGGAGGTAGCGCTCGGTGGATGTCAGCATGTTCAGCTCCTCGTGTGGAGAGCAGTGCTCTCGGTACGGGCCATGATCACATGGTGGCGCGGGCATGTCAAGAGCACTGCTCTCGTTCTGGTACGGTGCTCGCATGTCCCGCGCACCTGCGACCGCTCGAGCCCGGGCCCGCATCGAGCTGACCCACGAGATCAAGGCGACAGCGAGGCGCCAGCTCGCCGAAGTCGGCGCTTCGGGCCTCTCCTTGCGAGCGGTTGCCCGTGAGCTGGGCATGGTCTCGTCCGCCGTGTACCGGTACTACGCGAGCCGCGACGAGCTGCTGACCGCGCTCATCGTGGACGCCTTCGACGCGGTCGGAGAAGCCGCCGAGGACGCCGCGGCCAACACCCGCGGTGGCGTCGTCAAGCGGTTCACGGCGGTGGCGTCGGCCGTTCGCGCGTGGGCGCTCGCCAACCCGCACGACTACGCGCTGATCTACGGCAGCCCGGTGCCGGGCTACGCCGCCCCAACCGCGACCGTGCCGCCGGCCGTGCGAGTGAGCGCCGCCGCGTTGACGGTCGTCGCCGACGGCGTCGCCTCCGGCGAGATCGACGTGGCCCCTGCGGGAGCGATACCGAGGACCGTCCGCGCCGACCTGGCTCGGATCCGCGACGAGGTCGCGCCCGGGGTGCCCGACGACGTGCTCGTGAGGACCTTCCTCGTCTGGACCGCGATGTTCGGAACCATCAGCTTCGAGCTGTTCGGGCATCTCCACGGGGTCGTCGACGATTACGACACGTTCTTCGCCCACCAGATGCGTCGCGCCGGCGAGCTCATCGTCACCGGCAAGGCATGACGCCTTCTCCGAACCTCATGGCCCCGTTCACACCGTGGCGCGGTGATCGACGAGCAACCAGTGCCGCCGCGGTCAGCTCGCGGCGCGACGCACGCGCACGGGTGTCGTGCTGTTGAGCTTGACGACGCCTCCTGCTTCGGTGACGAAGTCCAAATTCTCTCCGACCTTCGGCTTTCGGCCCCGAGCCTTCCGGACCGTGGAGACCCGGACGAAGGAGTCGGCATCCAAGATCTCGTCGCCCACTCGAACCCTGTCCGCAAACGTCACCTTGCCTGCCCGCATTGGTTCCTCCCACTCCTTCGTTGCTGCGACGTCGATGTGCATCCCATTCGATACAGACCATGATCGCTGACCGCAAGCCAGCCACCCGCCCCTACCCTCATTGATCGTGCGTGTCCTCGTCGTCGACGACGAACCGAAGATGGCTGATGTGCTGCGGCGGGCGCTGGTCCGTGACGGCTATGCCGTCGACGTGGTCGGCAATGGGACCGACGCAATTTGGGCCGCGAGCAATGCTGTCTATGACGCGGTGGTCCTCGACGCAATGATCCCGGGCCCGGACGGGTTCGAGGTGTGCGGGCGACTGCGCGCCGATCAGAATTGGGTGCCGGTGCTGATGTTGACCGCGCGCGACGGCGTCCGTGATCGCGTTGCGGGCCTCGACGCAGGCGCCGACGACTACCTCACCAAACCGTTCGCCCTCGAGGAGCTGTTGGCGCGGGTGCGAGCGGTGTCGCGCCGTGATCCGGCACCGCGCCCAGCGGTGTTGGTGGTCGGCGAACTGCGTCTGGACCCGGCGACCCACGACGTCCGCCGCGGCGAGACCAGCATCGAGCTCACGCCCAAGGAGTTCGCGCTGCTGCACCACCTCATGCGTCAGGCCGGGACGGTGCTCACCCGATCGGCCCTCATCGATCACGTCTGGGACTTCGCCTACGACGGCACCTCGAACGTCGTCGACGTGTACGTGCGCTACCTGCGGGAGAAGATCGACAGGCCGTTCGATCGCCACGACATCGAGACGGTGCCGGGCGTGGGCTATCGCCTACGGGTCGCGCCGGAGCCTTGACATAGGTGAGCGGGCTGTGACCGAGTCCGTCTCATCCTGTTCTCATGAGAGCGATGTCACGGTGCTGGCATGCGCGTGCTCGTCGTCGAAGACGAACCTCGGATGGCCGAGCTCTTGGCCAGAGGTCTGCATGAGGAGGGCTACGCCGTCGACCGAGCCGGCGACGGCGATGAGGCGCTGTGGCTTGCCGAACAGGTGCCCTATGACGTCATCGTCCTCGACGTGATGATCCCCGGCCCGGATGGGATGGAGGTGTGCCGGCAGCTGCGCGGCCTCGGGCGCGCGACGCCGGTGCTGCTGCTCACGGCACGCGACGACGTCGCCGATCGGGTCGACGGCCTCGACAGCGGGGCCGACGGCTACCTGACCAAGCCGTTCAGCTTCGCTGAGCTGTACGCGCGCCTCCGGGCCTTGACCCGCCGGCCGACCCCGTTCGTGGCATCGCCCGTGGAGGTCGGTGACCTGCGGCTCGATCCCGCGAGCCGGCACGTGTGGCGGGCCGGCCAGCTGGTCGCGTTGTCCCCCCGTGAGTTCACGCTCCTCGAGCTGTTCGTCCAGCACGCCGGTGAGACGCTGACCCGCCGCCGCATCCTCGACGAGGTGTGGGACGAGGCCCGCGTCGACTCCAACGTGGTCGACCAGTACATCGGCTACCTCCGTCGCAAGATCGATCGTCCCTTCGGTCGGACCGATCTCGAGACCGTGCGCGGCCGGGGCTACCGGCTGCGCAGCCCGTGAGCAAATGCCGATCCGCTGGCGCCTCACCTTGCTGTTCGTCGCGGTCACCGCGGTCGTCGGCGCGGGCGGAGGCGCGGTCTACCTGCACAACCTCCGAGCGGGAGCTGACGCTGCGGCTGACGCGACGCTGCGAGTTCGCGCCGACCCGGTGGTGCAGGCGCTGCGCGATGGCAGCGTCGAGATCCAGAGCGGGTCGCCGAGCCTGATCGCTCCGACCGACGCCCTGATCCAGGTGCTCGACCCCCAACACCGTGTCTCCGACTCGACGCCGTCGGCCGGCAACCAGCCACTGCTCGTCGCCGATGCCCTCCCGCAGACGCGGCCCGTGACGGTGACCCGCTCGCTCGGCGGCGAGCTCGGAACGGTGCGCCTCCTGGCGGTGCCCGTGCCGAGCGCCGGCGGGGTCTGGGTCGTGATCGCCGGTTCGAGCCTCGACGCGACCAATGCCTCCGTCGACCGCGCCCGCGATGAGCTCCTGCTCGCGGCCGCGCCGGCATTGGCATTGGCCGCGGCCGGCGCGTGGATGCTGGCCCGCGCCGCGCTCCGCCCGGTGGAGCGCATGCGCCGCCAAGCCGCTGAGATCTCCGCCAACGATGCGGGCGCCCGGCTGGCGGTCCCCGGCACGCGGGACGAGATCGCTGACCTCGCCGTCACGATCAACGAGCTGCTCGGCCGTCTCCAGGGCACGCTCACCCGACAGCGTGGGTTCATCGCCGATGCCGGACACGAGCTGCGCACCCCACTCGCCATCCTCCGCGCCGAGCTCGAGCTCGCGCATCACCCCTCGCGAACTCGGAACCAGCTGTTCGCTGCGGTCGACTCGGCCACCGAGGAGACGATCCGGCTGGGTCGCCTCGCCGAGGACCTGCTCACGTTGGCCAAGGGGGACGGCAACACCCTCAGCCTCCGTCCCGGTGTGGTGTCGGTGGCGGATCTCTTCGATGAGGAGCGCACCGCGGCTGCCGCCAAAGCCCACGACAAGCAGATCACCATCACCGTCGTCGTCCCCGATGGGTTGACCGTGTACGCCGATCGGGACCGGCTGCGGCAGGCGCTCGACAACCTCGTGGCCAACGCGCTCACCCACACCGGCGAAGCCACGGAGATCGAGCTGCGAGCACGCCC
>JBEEGB010000560.1:0-3554 GCA_041166585.1 Acidimicrobiaceae bacterium | reverse complement strand
GACCACCGCGACGTCATCGGGCAGCGGGACGGGCTCGATCTCGAGCGTCGTGCAGTCGATGAGCAAGGCGTGTCCCGCGACGCCGAACAGCGAGGCCAGCTGGTCCATGATGCCGCACGGCACGCCGATCGCGCGGTGCTCGGCCTGCTGGCACAGCTGCGCCAGGTCGGTGCGATCGAACACCTCTCCGCCGAGGGCGAGGGCGACGGCCACCTCGAGCGCGGCGCTCGACGAGAGCCCTGTGCCGATCGGGATCGTCGTCGTGATCTCGCCGATGAACCCAGTGCGCGGATGCAGCTCCGCGACGACACCGGCGACGTAGCGGGCCCACCGCGGCTCGACCGCGGCTGGGTCCTCGACGTCGAGGTCGATGACGGCGGGCTCGACCTCGTCCCGAGAGCGCAGCACCACGCGGTCGTGGCCGCGCAGCCCGACGATCGTGGTGCCCAGGTCGATGGCCATGGGCACCACGAGGCCACCCGAGTAGTCGGTGTGACCTCCGATCAGGTTGACCCGACCTGGGGCGTGCACGCGGACCCGTTCATGGTCTGGCATCACCACCGAACCTCCCTCAGGGCTCGGGCCGCGGCCTCCGGGACCACAGGGTTGACGAACAACCCACTGCCCAGCTCCCCTGCGGCAACGTACCGCTGGACGCCGGGTGCTCGCAGGGGCACCGCGATCTCGAGGTGGAGGTGGGCCATCGGCCACCCGCCGGCGGCGAACGGGCGCTGGTGGAACCACAGCATGTACGGCATCGGCGCGTCCCACAGCCCATCGAGGCGGTGGAGCACGTCGACCAGCACCTCGGCGAGCCCGAGGCGCGACTCGGACGAGAGCGAAGGCAGGTCGGGCTCGTGGTCGATGGGCGCGACCACGAGCCCGTACGGGTACATCGAGGCACGTGGCACCCAGGCCCGCCAGCCACCCGACTCGCTGACCAACCGATCGCCCGGGTCCTCCGCGCAGAGCGGACACGTGCCCGACGCCTCGGCGCGCGCGAGCTCGTCGGCGGGCGCTGGCGGGACAGCGTCGTACGCGTAGATCTGCCCGTGGGGGTGCGGGATCGTCGCGCCCACCGCCGCGCCGCGGTTCTCGAAGACGAGCACGTACGCGATGTCGTCGCGGCTGCCGAGCGCGGCGGAACGCTCGGCCCACAGGTCCACGACCTTCAACGCGGCGTCGACGCCGATCGACCAGAACGTCGCGTCATGCTCCGGTGCGTAGAGGACCACCTCGCACCGCTCCTCGGGGAACGACGGCCAGCGGTTCGGGAAGGCCATGACGTCGTAGGGCTCGGGCGCCTCGAGCCCTCCGATGCAGAACGGGCAGCCGGTGACCGGCTGGTTCGGCCGGTCTTGGCGCGACGCGGCCACGGCGACGACCGCGCCGGTCAACGGGTCGGTGCGCACCTCCATGAGCGGGCGACGCTAAACGCTGAGAGTTGACCGCGTGGTCAAGAGCGGGGAGGATCGCGCGATGCCCACCGCTACCTGCAACGGCGTCGAGCTCTGGTACGAGACGTTCGGCGACGACGACGATCCGCCCCTCCTCCTCGTCATGGGCCTCGGCGCCCAGGCGACCGCGTGGGACACCGAGCTGTGCAACGCGTTCACCGACCGCGGCTTCCGCGTCATCCGCTTCGACAACCGCGACGTCGGGCTGTCGACGAAGATCGAGTCGGCGCCCATCGACTTCTTCGCCACCATCGCCAAGGTGGCAGCCGGCGAACCGGTGGATGCGCCCTACCGCCTCTCCGACATGGCCGCTGACGCCGTGGGCCTGCTCGACCACCTCGGCATCACCGCCGCCCACGTGGTGGGCGCGTCGATGGGCGGCATGATCGCCCAGACGATCGCCATCGAGCACCCGGAGCGGGTGCTCACCCTCACGTCGATCATGTCGAACACGGGCAACTTCGAGTACGGCAACGCCAGGGCCGAGGCGATGGCCGTCCTCTTGGAGCCGGCAGCCACCGATCGCGACGGTGCCATCGAGCGATCGGTGCGCGCGTCGCAGGTGATCGGCAGCCCCGACCAATTCGACGAGGAGCGAGCGCGGGAGCGGGCCGCGGCGGCGTACGACCGCTGCTTCTTCCCGGTCGGCATCGGCCGCCAGCTCATCGGCATCCATGCCTCGGGCTCGCGCGAGGACGCGCTGCGCGAGCTGAGCGTCCCGACGCTCGTGATCCACGGAACCGAGGATCCGCTGGTCGAGGTCAGCGGTGGCGAGCGCACGGCCGAGCTGATCCCCGGCGCTGACCTGCTGCTCGTCGAGGGGATGGGCCACGACATGCCCCAGGTGTTCTGGTCGCAGGTCGTCGAAGCCGTCACGCGGCTCGCCACCAAGGCGGCGGTTGCGTGAGCGGGCCGCTCAGCGGTCTGAAGGTCGTCGAGGTCGCAGGCATCGGTCCGGGCCCGTTCGCCGCGCTGATGCTGGCGGACATGGGAGCGGACGTGATCCGCGTCGACCGCGCCGGCTCCGTGCGCGGTGGCGATCCGGCCGCGCCGCCCGCCGACATCCTCAACCGGGGACGCCGGTCGGTCGGCGTCGACCTCAAGAGCCCCGACGGCGTCGAGGTCCTTCTCCAGCTGGTCGAGCACGCCGACGCGATCTTCGAGCCCTTCCGGCCCGGTGTCGCGGAGCGGCTCGGCTTCGGGCCGGACGTGTGTCTCGCCCGCAACCCCAAGATCGTCTACGGGCGCATGACGGGCTGGGGTCAGGAAGGCCCGTACGCGAACACGGCGGGTCACGACATCAACTACATCTCGCTCGCCGGTGCGCTCGATCACTTCGGGCGCCAAGGCGAGAAGCCGGTGCCGCCGCTCAACCTCGTCGGCGACTTCGGCGGTGGGGGGATGTTCCTGGCCTACGGGCTGGTGTGCGCGATCCTCGAGGCGAAGACGTCGGGCAAGGGACAGGTCGTCGACGCGGCGATGGTCGACGGCTCCGCGATCCTCATGACGTTCATCCACGGTCTCCGGGCCATGGGGATCTGGGCCGACGAGCGGGGCACCAACCTGCTCGACACCGGTGCGCACTTCTATGACGTCTACGAGACGAAGGACGGCAAGTTCGTCTCGATCGGGTCGATCGAGCCGCAGTTCTACGCAGAGCTGCTGCGCCTGACGGGCCTGGATCAGGATCCCGACCTCCCGTGGCAGAACGACAAGTCGGCGTGGCCGGCGATGAAGGACCGCATCACGGAGATCTTCAAGGCGAAGACGCGCGACGAGTGGTGCGAGATCATGGAGGGCACCGACGTGTGCTTCGCCCCCGTGCTCTCGATGGGCGAGGCTCCCCAGCATCCGCACAACGTCGAGCGCGGGACCTTCGTCGAGCTCGACGGGATCGTGCAGCCCGCGCCTGCCCCCCGCTTCAGCCGCACGCCGGGCGCCGTGGCGAGGCCGCCCTCCCACGCCGGTCAGCACACCGACGAGATCCTCGACGAATGGCTCGGCGCCGACGCCGACCGGGTCGCCAAGCTCCGCGAGACCGGCGCAATCGCTTAGGCGCCGCCGCTCACCGCGAACTCGACGCAATAACCATTGGTA
>JBEEGB010000559.1:0-10772 GCA_041166585.1 Acidimicrobiaceae bacterium | reverse complement strand
TTTCGGCGAGGGCTGGGCGTCGCTCGCAAGGACGAGACCGCAGGCGCAGTGGACCCTGCGGTGAGGTCGAGGACGCCGCGAGCGGCGTTCAGACCCGTCGAAGCCGCGACATGATTTGCGACTCGGGACACTAGGGCTCCTTGCGCACCGCTCGGAGAGGCTCGGTGCGACGGCGCAGCTTCGGCTTGGGCGGCGGCGGCGGGTCGGGCTCGAAGAGGGGTTGCCAGTCGGGTGGTGGCCGTGGGAGGGCCGCGCCGCGAGGCGCGGCGCGCCGGAACCGCACGCTGGGGAAGGTCAGCGGCGCGAGGTTGACGGGCCCCGTGCTGCCGGCGAGCGCCGGGGTGAGCAGCCAGTCCGGCGTTCCCCAGCGAGAAGCGGCCAGGGCGGTCGCCAGCCCCACGAGGGCGAGCACGACGAGGGTGGACGGGCGGTCAGCGAGACCCTTCACCGCCTTCTTGGCGGTGGTGGTCGCGCCGGCGAGCAGCCCGCTGCCCCACTCCCGCATCGCCCGGGCGTCGACGGTGCCGGTGACGCCACTGCTCGGAGCGCCGACGAGGGCAGCTTGGCGGATCGTCGCCGCATCTTCGGGAAGGGCCTGCGTCGCGCCACCGTCGAGCGGAGGCGGCGGCGGCACCGAGTCGGAGGTGGTGATGGTGGGGGCGAAGAGCGTGGACCGCAGCCCGAGCTTCGAGGCGAAGCTGCGGCCGTCGACGGACATCGGTCCCGAAGAACCGTCGAGCGTCACCGCGAGGGCGCGGCCTGACGGACCGGGCTGGCCGATCGTCACGTTGGTGACGTCGCCGCTGTACCCGAAGCGGTTGGCGACGTCGCTGAGCGCGATGAGCGAGCGCCAGGGCAGCGGATCGGGCGTGTTGTACTTCACGGTCGTGAGGTAGGGGTAGACGCCGTCCGGGCTGCCGAACCCCTCGAGCGTGGTGGCGGTGATGCCGCCGGCGTCGGCGGAGTAGACGGTCGACGCCATCGCCCCGCCGTAGGTGAGCACCTGGCCCCGGGTGGCGTCCACGGCCGCGGCCTGCCCTGCCGTCTCACGATCGGCACCGATGTACACCTGGCACAGGTCGTAGTCGCAGATCTCACCGGAGAACGACATGGCCCGCAGCGCGTAGGTGCGAGCGACCACGGCCTGCGAGCTCACGGCCTCGATCGGCCAGTCGCCCGGGACCTCACCCATGCCCTTGAGGTAGGTCTCGACATCGAGCTGGTTCACGAGGCGGAGCGGCCCGCCGCCCGCGGTGACCTCCAGCAGGCCGCGGTAGTGCCGGCCCCGCTCGGACACGCCCGTGACGCCGCCGCCGCTCGGCACGCCCCAGAGCGGACCGCTCGACGACGCGCCGGCGCTCCCGGATGGCGGAGGCGGCGAGGTGCCCGGGTCGGGGCTGGTCGAGCCGGGCGCGGTCGAGGGCGGTGGTGGCGCGGTGGTCGAGGTGGGTGGCGCGGTGGCCGGTGGTGCGGTCGGTGCCGTGCAGAGGCCGAGGATGCAGCCGTCGCCCCCACCGCCACCGCCACCGCCGCTCGGCGGTTGGGTGGTGGTCGTGGACGGCGTGCAGTTGTTGAGGATGTCGCACAGGTCGTTCTCACGGGCGGGCGCCGACCACATGGCCGGCTTGGACGCCGACTGGCCGGTGACCACCGGGGTCGCGTGGTACGTGCCGTCGTAGCTGACGACCACCGCGCCGCCCGGAGCGACCGCGATCGGGAAGCCCGCCGCCTGGTCGCCACCCGGGGAGCTGCGGACCTCGCCGCCGTTCGGGAACGTCAAGGTCGCCCGGCCGTCGGGCGCGGTGTAGACGGACACCCGCACGGCCGAGCCTCCGTCGTCGGCGAGGGCCGTGCCCGGGTAGAAGGTGCTGAGGATCTGCTCGTGGGCGGCGCCGGCGTCGGCCATGTACTTCGCGCCCCATTGGGAGAGCCCGACCCCGTGTCCCCAGCCCTTGCCGTCCAGGACCACGACCGGGATCGCCCCGGTCTGCGCCCGCGCGCTCGGCATCACGGCCATCAAGGCCGCGACCGTCGCGATTAGGACGAAGACCCCCCTGCGCACAACTGCCATCGAACCGGAGATCCTCCCGACAGGTCCATGGCCCAAACGGGTGGGTTCTGCCTAGTCCCCCGGATCTCCTGCCTGAGCAGTCGTCCTAGTAGGTCTGCACCCGGACGTAATCGAGGTCCAGGGAGGCGGTGGAGGGCGTGTCCGACCCGATCGCGCCGCCGAACGAGCCACCGACCGCGAGGTTGGCGAGGACGTACATCGGCACGGACGGCGACTGGTCCTGGTGGAACACCTGGTGCCCGTCGATGATCCAGGTGAGCGAGCCGGGCCGCCAGTCGACGGCGTAGGTGTGCCAGTCGCCGCTGTTGGCGACGTCCGTCCACGTCGCGGGCTCGCCGCCGCCGGGCGGGTGGTAGGTGGTGAGCGCCCGATCGGGCTCGCGGCCCTTGGCCTCGAGGATGTCGACCTCGGGGGGCCAGCTGAAGTCAGCGGGCAGCAGCCACAGGGTCGTCCAGAGCGCGCCGCCCCTCGGCACCTTGGCCCGGATCTCCACGTAGCCGTACGTGAAGGAGAAGTGGCCGCCGGTCGTGATCATGCCGGAGGCGTACGGGTACACCTTCGGCGACCAGTCCCGGGTCCGGCCCGCCGTGTCGGCTCGTGTGGCCGTGAGGTGGGCGGCACCCGATCCCACCGTCACCTGCGCGGGGGTGTACCACTCCTCCTCGCCGGTGCCGGCGTTGGTGCAGTCGACCGGTGGCTGCCACGGGTAGCACGTCGTCCACGCCCCCGCGTCGAGCGCGCTGCCGTTGAACTCGTCGGCGAACGCGAGGTGGGCCGCGGGTGGTGCCGGCTCGCCACCGGCGACCGGTTCGGCCGGGTCGCAGCCCATGAGAGCGAGGGTCGCGATCACGGCGACGAGGGTCATGCGGAGCTTCACAGTGCTGGATCGGCGTTCGGGCCTGAGAACTGAAATCGGAGTGAAGCGATCTCAGGCACGAAGCGGCTCGGTAGCGTGCCGCGATGCCGCGTGGCCGAACTGCGACCCACCTCGTGCATCGGGTCGACGGCGAGGGCGTCCGGCGCCAGCCCGACGAGCTCGTGGTGGAGGAGCCGCTCGAGATCCGTCTCGACGACCACCTCGTCGCCACGACGATGCGCACCCCGGGCAACGACTTCGAGCTCGCGGCCGGCCTGTGCTTCACCGACGGCCTGCTCGCCGGTGCGCCCGTGCTCCGGTGCCGCTACTGCAGCGACGAGGAGTCGGCCTCCGAGCGTGAGTTCAACGTCGTGTCGGTCGAGACCGGCCATCGCGCCCCCGTCCCGGTGCCCCGGCTCACGACGACCACATCGTCGTGCGGCTTGTGCGGCTCGACGTCGATCGAAGACCTGCGCGAGCGTCTGCGGCCCCTGCCCGCGCTCGCCCCGATCGAGCTCGACGTGCTGCTCGGTGTTCCTGAGCGCTTGGAGGCGGAGCAAGGGTTGTTCGCGTCGACCGGCGCGGTGCACGGTGCAGCTGCGTTCGACCGGTCCGGTCGTCCTGTCGCGGTCCGCGAGGACATCGGGCGCCACAACGCGGTCGACAAGGTGGTCGGCCGTCTCCTCCTCGACGGCGCGCTGCCGGCGCACGACCTCGGTCTCTACGTGAGCGGTCGAGCGTCGTTCGAGATCGTGCAGAAGGCATGGGCTGCGGGGTTCGTCGCGGTCGTGGCCGTGAGCGCGCCCTCGTCGCTGGCCGTGGATGCGGCGCGCGCCGCGGGGCTGATGCTGGCCGGCTTCGTGCGCGACGGCCGGATGAACGTCTACGCCCCCGAACGGCTCGACGGCGTGTGACTGCGGAGCAGGCCGCTCCGTAGACTCGCAGCAATGCCTGAGCCCATCTCGCCCTCAACCGGTCAGGGCGTCCTCCACCTGTTCTGCGCCACCACGCCCCTCGCCGACCCCGAAGCCATCACTGCTGCCGTGAAGGCGGCCGAGGCCGACGGCGATCAGGTGGTCACCGTCGCTGTGCTCGGCCACAAGGCCGACCTCGGCTTCATGGTGCTGGGACCAGACCTGTGGCGGCTGCGCCGGTTGCAGACGGCGTTGAGCGAGGCCGGCCTCCAGGTCGTCGACTCCTACGTGTCGCTCACCGAGATCTCCGAGTACGCGCAAGGCGTTCCGGACGAGATGAAGCAGGCCCGGCTGTTCCCGCAGCTCCCTCCCGAGGGGAAGCGGGCGTGGTGCTTCTACCCGATGTCGAAGCGACGCAACGTCGATCAGAACTGGTACACGCTGCCCTACGACGAGCGCCATGCGCTGATGATGGAGCACGGCAAGTCAGGCCGGACCTTTGCCGGGCGCGTGCTGCAGGTGATCACCGGCTCGACGGGCATCGACGACTACGAGTGGGGCGTCACGCTCTTCGCGGTGAACCCAGACGACCTCAAAGAGGTCGTCTACACGATGCGCTATGACGAGGCTTCGGCCCTGTATGCGGAGTTCGGACCGTTCTACGCCGGTCTGGTCGCTCCCATCGACGAGCTCCTGCGCGAGTTGGGGCTGCGGTTGTAACGTCCGCCCATCGTGCGGCGACTCTTGGTACTCCTCGCGGCTGCACTCGGCTGGGGCGTCGTGCTCTGCCTCTGCCCCATCAGCGCGGGCGCGCAGACCCCGAGCAGCACGACGACGAGGCCGACGAGTGGGCCCGCGCCGGAGAACGTGTTCGGCGTGCTGACCGACAAGAAGGGCACGATCGACGCCAACGACGACGTCCCGATCGTGGGCGTGCGCGTCATCATCACGACGCCTGACGGCACGCCGGTCGGCGAGTCCACGACGGATGACACCGGCGCCTTCAAGGTGGACCTGCCCGGCGAAGGCACGTACAAGGCCTCCGTCGAGACGAGCACGCTGCCAAAGGGCGTGTCGCTCACCAGGGACTCGATCGACTTCCCGGTGAACCCGGGCCAGTCGCGCCGGCTCAACTTCGAGGTGAACGCGGCGGCCCGCGAGACCACCGGCAAGTTCAACCAGTTCCTCCAGGCACTGGTCGACGGCACCAACTTCGGGCTCATCATCGCCATGTGCGCGGTGGGTCTCTCGCTCATCTACGGCACCACCGGGCTCGTGAACTTCGCGCACGGCGAGCTCGTCACCATGGGCGCGATGGTGGCGTTCTTCTTCAACCGGACGCTGGGCTGGCCTCTGATCCTCGCGGGGGTGCTCGCCGTCGTCCTCGTCGGCGCGTTCGGTTGGGGACTCGACGCGGGCTTCTGGGGGCCGCTGCGTCGAAGGGGCACAGGCAACATCACGATGATGGTGGTGTCGATCGGCCTGCAGCTCGCGCTGGTCAACCTCTACCTCTACCAATTCGGCGGCCTCACCCGGCCCTACAGCGACTTCCACGCGCAGGAGGCCTGGACCGTCGGTCCGGTCGACATCGCACCCAAGAAGCTGGCGAGCACGCTGATCAGCCTCACGCTGTTGATCCTCGTGGCCGTCCTGTTGCAGCGCACCAGGACGGGCAAGGCGATGCGGGCCATCGCCGACAACCCCGATCTGGCATCGTCGTCGGGCATCAACGTCGACGCGGTGATCCGCATGGTCTGGATGTTCGGTGCCGGTCTGGCCGCGGTCGGCGGTGTCCTCTTCTCCGTCAGCCAAGACGTGAACTTCGAAGAGGGCTCGGGCCTGCTGCTCCTGTTGTTCGCCGCCATCACGCTCGGCGGGTTGGGAGCCGCCTATGGCGCGCTGCTCGGCGGGTTCATCATCGGGCTGTTCGTCAACGTGTCCACGGTGTGGATACCGACCGAGCTCAAGAACGTGGGGGCCCTGGCCGTGCTGATCCTCGTGCTCCTCGTCCGTCCCCAAGGCCTCCTCGGCCGCGCCGAACGGATCGGCTGAGATGCGAGCGGCGCGAGCGCAGCCCCACGGGAGGAACGGTTGATGGACTGGGGAGGGATCTTCCGCAACGGCGGGCAGGCCGCGTTCGGTCCCGAGGCGTGCTTCTTCGCGTTGGCTGCCATCGGGCTGAACGTCCAGTTCGGGTACACGGGCCTGCTCAACTTCGGCCAGGCCGCGTTCGCCGCGGCAGGGGCCTACGGCCTCGCGGTCGCGGTCGCCACCTATGGGCTGTCGTTCTGGCTCGGGCTCTTCATCGGGCTCGTGGCGGCGATCGTGCTCGCCGTGATCCTCGGGTTCCCGACGCTGCGCCTCCGCACCGACTACCTCGCCATCGTCACGATCGCCGCGAGCGAGATCGTGCGCCTGATCCTGCGTTCGGTGCGCTTCACGTCGACGTTGGGCGGCACCGACGGACTGCAGAACTTCACGGGCCGCTTCTACGAGATCAGTCCGCTGTCATCTGGGCAGTACGGGTTCTGGATCTTCAAGTACGACGAGCACAGAGCGTGGCTGATCATCGTCGGCTGGACGCTCGTCGCGCTCTGCTGCCTGGCCACGTGGTTCCTCATGCGCAGCCCGTGGGGCCGCATCCTCAAGGCCATCCGTGAAGACGAGGACGCCGTGCGGAGCCTCGGCAAGAACACGTACTGGTACAAGATGCAGAGCCTCGTGCTCGGCGGCGTCTTCGGCGCCATGGGCGGCATCGTGTTCGCGCTGTCGAAGCAGTCGGTGAACCCGGACGACTACGCCACGAAGTTCACGTTCACCGCGCTGGCCGTGCTGATCCTCGGAGGCACGGCACGCGTGTTGGGACCCGTCATCGGCGCGATCCTCTTCGTCGGCGCGCTGCAGTTCATCGACGTCGTGTGCCGCGAAGCGATCCGCGTCGGCTACCTGCCTGACTGGCTCATCGACTCCAACAAGGTGGGCGCGCTCCGCTTCATCATCGTCGGCGTCGCGATCATGCTGCTCATGATCTTCCGACCTCAGGGCATCATCGGCGACCGGCGGGAGGTGGCGATCCGTGACCGCTGAGACCCGCACGCAGGCGTGGACCGAAGGCGTCGCGCCCGAGCCCGGTGTCGCCAAGCCCGACCCGATCCTCGTCGTCGACGGAGTGCGACGCACCTTCGGCGGCCTCATCGCGGTCGACGTGCAGCACATGGAGGTGCAGCGCGGCGCGATCACCGCGCTCATCGGCCCGAACGGTGCCGGCAAGACGACGCTCTTCAACCTCCTCACTGGCTTCGACAAGCCCGACGAGGGCAGCTGGCAGTTCGACGGGCGCGACGTGGCGGGGACCGCCGCGTTCAAGGTGGCCCGCATGGGCATGGTGCGCACCTTCCAGCTCACGAAGTCGCTCGCGTTGCTGTCGGTGATGGAGAACATGAAGCTCGGTGCCACCCGCCAACGAGGCGAGCACTTCTGGAGCGCGCTCGTGCGGCCGCTGTGGCAGAGCCAGGAGAAGGCGATCGAGGCGCGGGCCGAGGAGCTGCTCGCACGGTTCAAGCTGGATCGGATGCGCGACGAGTTCGCCGGCTCGCTGTCGGGCGGCCAGCGCAAGCTGCTCGAGATGGCGAGAGCGCTGATGGTCGAGCCGAACCTGGTGATGCTCGACGAGCCGATGGCGGGCGTGAACCCGGCCCTCACGCAGTCGTTGCTCGGACACATCAAGGCCCTCCGCGACGAGGGCATGAGCGTCGTCTTCGTCGAGCACGACATGGACGTCGTCTACGACATCAGCGACTGGGTGATCGTGCTCGGCAACGGCTCCGTCATCGCCGAGGGCCCACCGTCGGTGATCGGGAGCAACCCGGTCGTGATCGACGCGTACCTCGGCCGTCAGCACGACGCCCCGGCCACACGGGCCGAGGAGGAGCAACGACTGATCGAGGCCGAAGCCGCCCTTGCCGAGGAGATCAGCGATGAGTGAGCCCCACACGCCCCCCGCGCCAGACGAGCCCATCGAGGTCGAGCTCGTGCGCACCGACGACTTCGAGGGACCGCTGCTCGAGGCCAGCGACATCGTGGCCGGCTACGTGCCCGAGGTGAACATCCTCAACGGCTGCAACCTCACGCTGTACCCAGGCGAGCTCGTGGGCATCATCGGCCCCAACGGAGCCGGCAAGTCGACGCTGCTCAAGGCCTTGTTCGGCCTCATCCCGGTGCGATCGGGAACGGTCGTGCTGCGCGGCGAGGACGTCACCGGGCGACGGGCACACGTGCTCGTGGCCCGAGGTCTCGGCTACGTGCCGCAGAACAACAACGTGTTCCCGCGCCTCACGGTCCAGGAGAACCTGGAGATGGGCGTGTACCAGGAGCCCGGTCGGTTCGCCGAGCGCTTCGAGACCGTCTGCGAGCTCTTCCCGTTGCTCGGTCAGCGCCGCGGCCAACGCGCCGGTTCGCTGTCGGGCGGCGAGCGCCAGATGGTGGCGATGGGGCGCGCGCTGATGATGGAACCGTCGGTGCTGCTGCTCGACGAGCCGTCGGCGGGACTCTCGCCGGCGTTGCAGGACGAGGTGTTCATCCGCTGCCGGCAGATCAACGAGACCGGCGTGTCGATCATCATGGTCGAGCAGAACGCGCGGCGCTGCCTGCAGATCTGCCACCGCGGCTACGTGCTGGACCAGGGTGCCAACGCCTATTCCGGCAGCGGTCAGGAGCTGCTCGACGACCCCAAGGTCATCGAGCTCTACCTCGGCACTCTCGCCAGGGTTTCCTGACCGAGCGGCGCCGACAAAGAGAACAGGGGACCGGCCCCGAAGGACCGGCCCCCTGACTCGCAGTGCTCGTGGCTACTTGCCGGCGTTGAAGTTGTCGCCGAGCGTGTTGCCCATGTTGCCGTCCACGCCGTACACCTGGACCTTGGTCGGGCCGATGCCCTTCTCGACCATGGTGGCCAGGATGCGGCTCGACTCATCGAAACCGATGATCACGATGCCGTCCGGGTTGGCGGCCTTGATCTGGTCGACCTCGGAGTCGTAGGTCTGTGCCTTCGGGTCGTAGATCACGCTCTTCACGACCTTGCCGCCCGATGCCTCGAACGACTTCGTGAGGTCCTCCGCCAAGCCGGTGCCGTAGGCATCGTTCAGCACGAGCAGGCCGATGCTGCTCTTGTTGTCGTTGGCGATGACCTCGCCCAGCACCTGACCCTGCAGGATGTCGGACGGAGCGTCACGGAAGTAGAGGCCCTTGTCGGGGTACGTCGAGAGCTTCTTCGACGTGTTCGCCGGCGAGAACATGACCACACCAGCGCCCGTGACCTTGTCGATCACGTTGAGCGTCACCGACGACGAAGCGGCACCGATGATGGCGTCGACGCCGTCACCGATCTCGCGGTCGACGGTCTGCGTGGCAACGGTCGGGTTCTGGGCGTCGCTGGAGTCGCCTTCGGTGATGACGACTGGCTTGCCCAGTGCGCCGCCGGCGTCGTTGATCTCCTTCACCGCGAGCCGCACACCAGAGATCTCGGGTGGGCCGAGGAAGGCAAGGCTCCCGGTCTCGGGGAGCAGGGTGCCGATCTTGAGGGTGCCGTCACCGGCGCGGGTGCCCTCGACGGGGACCTGGGCCACGTCAGCGGAGGCCGGGGCCTTCGCCGTCTTGAACACCGTCTTGGCGTCGTCGATGTGGTTGTCGGCCCCGAACACCTGCACGCCGTAGCTCGCCACGGTGGGCTCGCCGTTCCCGGAGAATTCGAGCGGACCGGACAGACCGTCGTAGTCGATGTCCGTTCCGGCCGTGATCAGGTCGTTGCAGGCCTTGTACGACGTGCACTTGGTGCCGCCGCGCGTGACCTTGTTGATCTCGCCGGCGTAGGCGATGCCGTCGGACTTGGCCTGCTGGACCGCCAGGGCGATCACGATCGCCGCGTCGTGCGACTCAGCGCCGTAGTTGTAGGTCTTCTTGTTGTCGATGCCCTGCGCGTCGAGCTGCGCTTTGATGTCCGTAGCAAGGTCAACCAGGGGCGTCGTGCCCTTCAGGCCGGCGAGCGCGCCAGCCTTGGATGCACTGCTGCTCGCGCTCCCTGAGCTCGAGCTGCCGGACACACCAGCGTTGCTGGTCTTCTTGTCGCTGCCGCATGCTGCGGCGACCAGCGTCAGCCCCACCACTACGGCAAGGACCTGCCACTGGCGTCTACGAGTACGCATGTTCAATTCCCCTGGGTTCAGCGATATGACGTGGCGACACTAGTCCTGAGGTCGTGTTGCCGCTGCTGAGCGTGCAGAATGCCGGGAGTGGGCACTGAGCTGGTCTTCCTCCGCGACGCGTACGTGCACGCGCACGACGGCCTCGTGGTCGCCGCCGACGGGAACCGCGTCGCGCTGGATCAGTGCGTCTTCTACCCGACCGGTGGCGGCCAGCCCCACGACACCGGGACGCTCTCCTGGCAGGACGGCTCGGCGACGGTCACGGGAGCCAGCAAGGACGGCGACCTCGTCTGGCTGACGCTCGACGTCGCCGGCGGCGCACCCGCGCCCGCGGCCGGCACCGCGGTGCGCAGCGAGGTCGACTGGGACCGCCGCCACAAGCTGATGCGCACGCACACCGCCTTGCACGTGCTGTGCGGTGTCATCTGGAACGAGTGGTCGGTGCCTGTGACCGGCGGCAACATGGAGCCGCTCAGCGCGCGCATGGACTTCGAGTTCGATCCGCTCCCCGAGGGCTTCGCTGCCACCGTCGAGCGCCTCGTGAACGACGAGCTGGCGGCAGCCCGGCCGATCGAGGTGACCTTCCTGCCGCGCGACACCGCGCTGGAGGATGCGGACCTGATCCGCACCAAGGTGAGCCTCATCCCGGCGTCGGTCTCGGAGATCCGCGTGGTCGACATCGTCGGCCTCGACAAGCAGGCCGACGGCGGCACCCACGTGCACAGCACCGA
>JBEEGB010000558.1:0-2984 GCA_041166585.1 Acidimicrobiaceae bacterium | reverse complement strand
AGATCGCCGGTCACAAGGTCCCTCGCGCCGTGCTGATCGTCGACCGCGTGCAGCGCTCCCCGGTCGGCAAGGCCGACTACGCGTGGGCCAAGGAAGCTGCGGTCGAGGCCGGCATTTGATCGTGCGCATCAGCGCGGACGGCGCCGTCGCTCTCGTCGAGGTCGATGACCTCGCTCGCTTTCACGTCGAGGCCGAGCGCGGCGCGGACGTGGACGGTGCGCTCGCCACCGCAGGAGCCGGCCGGCTCGGTGCCGATGGCGACGCACGGATCACCGTCACGTGGTTGCGCAGCACCTCGCGCCGCGCCGGCGAACCCGCATGGGACGATGGCCTCGAGGGCATGCTCGGCTACGCCGGCACGAAGGGCTGGCTCGACGACGACGGTGCGACCATCCGCGCCCACGTTGCTAGTTTGTGACGGTCCGTCAGATCTCGCGGGGAGGGCGCACGATGCTCGAAGCCGGCAACCTGTGGGAGCTCGTCGAGAAGCGGGCCGAGGCAACACCGCAGGCGGTGTTCGCCGTCGACGAGGACGACCGCACGCTCACCTTCGCCGAGCTGCGCACCGCGGCGGAGCGGGCCGCAGCCGGCCTGCAGTACAACGGCATCGGGGAAGGCGACGTCATCTCGTGGCAGCTGCCGACGTGGTTCGAGTCGGCCGTGCTCGTCACCGCGCTGAGCCGCATCGGCGCCATCCAGAACCCGATGCTGCCCATCTACCGCCAGCGCGAGGTGTCGTTCATCTGCGGCCAGGCCAGCTCGAAGCTGCTCGTCGTACCGACCGTGTGGCGCGGCTTCGACTTCGAGGAGATGGCGCGGACGATCGCCGCCGGCCAGCCCGGGTTGGAGATCCTCGTCGCCGACAAGGTGCTGCCCCAGGGCGACGTGACCCAGCTGCCGCCGCCACCCGATCCCACGCAGGACCCGGTGCGCTGGCTGTTCTACACGTCGGGCACGACGGCGGATCCCAAGGGGGCGAAGCACACCGATCGCACCGTGATGGCGAGCGCCATCGCCATGTCGCTCCGCCAAGACCTCCGCGCCGAGGACAAGGCCGCGATGGTCTTCCCCTTCACGCACATCGGCGGCATCGGCTGGCTCTACAACGCGTTGCTCACGGGCTGCCAGCTGCTCTTCGTCGAAGCGTTCGACGCGAAGACGACGCCGGCGTTCCTCGCCCGCAAGGGGGTCACGGTTGCCGGCGCGGGCACGCCGTTCCACATGGCCTACCTCGCCGCGCAGCGCGAGCAGCCGGACACTCCGCTGTTCCCCGACCTGCGCCTGTGCACGGGCGGGGGTGCCCCAAAACCTCCGCAGCTCCACTACGACTGCAAGGCAGAGCTCGGCGGGGTCGGCATCGTCTCGGGTTACGGGCTCACCGAGGCGCCGATCATCGTGATGGCGTCGGTGGACGACAGCGACGAGGTGCTGGCCGAGACAGAAGGCCAGGCCACCCCTGGCGTCGAGCTGATCACCGTGAAGCTCGACGGCATCGTTGCGGGCGTTGGCGAGGAGGGCGAGATCCGGGCCAAGGCGCCGCAGCTCATGAAGGGCTACCTCGACTCGAGCCTCGACGCCGACGCGTTCGACGACGGCGGATGGTTCAAGACCGGTGACCTCGGCACCATCGACGCCGGCGGCAACGTCCGCATCACCGGCAGGGTGAAGGACATCATCATCCGCAACATGGAGAACATCTCGGCCAAGGAGCTCGAGGACATCCTGTTCACCCATCCCAAGGTCGCCGACGTCGCCGTGCTCGGGCTGCCCGACCCCCGCACCGGCGAGCGTGCCTGTGCCGTCGTGGTCGCCGCCGACGCGGCGGACCCGCCCGTGCTGCAAGAGCTCTGCCAGTTCCTGCTCGCCGCTGGGCTCATGAAGCAGAAGCTGCCGGAACAGCTCGAGCTGGTCGACGCGTTGCCCCGCAACCCCACCGGCAAGGTCTTGAAGTACGAGCTGCGCGACCGGTTCAAGTCGTGACCGGTCGCCGGTCCACCCATCCCCCTCGAAAGGTCCTCCATGGCACTCCTTGACGGCAAGGTCGCGATCGTCACCGGCGCAGGGCACGGCATCGGCCGCGGCCACGCGCTCGAGCTGGCGAAGCACGGCGCCAAGGTCGTCGTGAACGACCTCGGCGGTTCGGTCACCGGTGAGGGTGCCGGGCGCGATGCCGACCTCACGGTCAAGCTCATCCTCGAGCGCGGAGGCGAGGCCGTCGCTGACTACGGCGACGTGTCCGACGACGAGCAGTCCGCGGCGATGATCCAGCAGGCGACCGAGTCGTTCGGACGGCTCGATGTGCTCGTGAACAACGCGGGGATCGTGCGCGACAGCGTCATCTGGAACATGGCGGTCTCGGACTTCGATGCCGTGATGCGGGTGCACGTGAGGGGCACGTGGTTGCCCTGCCACCACGCCGCCAAGCACTGGCGCGCGCGTTCGCAGGCCGGCGAGACGTTCACCGGGCGGATCATCAACACGATCTCGGGAGCAGGGCTGGTCGGCAACTTCGGCCAGACCAACTACGCCACGGCCAAGGCCGCCATCGCGGGGCTGACGCAGACGCTGTCGCTCGAGCTGCACCGCATGGGGGTCACCGTCAACGCCATCGGTCCGGCAGCTGCGACGCGCATCACGGGCACGATGCCGAACGCACCGGCCGTGATCGAAGCCGACGAGATCCCCGACGACGAGTTCAACCGGATGGACCCATCGGTGTCGTCGCCCGTGGTCGCCTGGCTGGCGAGCGATGAGTCGCAGCTCGTGACCGGGCAAGTCATCCGCGCCGTCGCCGAGGACATCATCTGGATGCAGGGCTGGTCCGACGGGCCCAAGCTGAGCAACGGCGGCAAGCGCTGGGACGCGACCAAGCTCGGCACCCAGCTCGCCACCGACGTGTTCAAGATCCGCGCCCCGGGCCTGAGGTACTGAAGCAACGCTTCAGGCCGACCGCGCGAGCGCTGCTCGCCGGGCGGCGATGGGTG
>JBEEGB010000557.1:0-3396 GCA_041166585.1 Acidimicrobiaceae bacterium | reverse complement strand
GCGAAGGTCGACGGCTTCATCGCCCGCCTTCGGCCCGGCACCGTCGTGGCCCGCCGGAACTGGACGATCCACGAGCTCGAGGACCTTTTCGCCCCTGCATGTCCTCCGGTGCAGGGCGTCCCGCCGGCAGACCAGTGGCTGCGCAGCGAGCGCCAGACGCTCCGGCTGCTGCCCGAGACCGGGGCCGTGCTCTTCACCATCAAGACCCAGCAGACGCAGCTGCGCAACGTCCCGTTGGACGTCCGGACGCGGCTCGCTGCTCGCCTGCGGGCCGAGCCGCCCGAGCTCGACGCGTACAAGGGGCTCTCGGCGCGGGCGGCGGAGCTCGTCACCTTTCTCGAGGGATAGCGTCGCTCGGGATGAAGGTGATGCTGGTCGACGGGAACTCACTGACCTACCGCGCGTTCTTCGCGCTCCCGACCGACATCACCTTGGCGTCGGGTCAGGTCACCAACGCGGTCTACGGCTTCACCGCGATGCTCCTCAACCTCGTGCGCGACCACCAGCCCGATGCCATCGGGGTCGCGTTCGACCGGCCCGAGCCGACGTTCCGTCACGAGCGCATCGCCGACTACAAGGCGGGACGGCAGGCCGCGCCCGACATCCTCCGCCAGCAGATGGGGCTCGTGCGCCAGGTGGTGGAGACGTTGCGGATCCCGATCATCGAGGCGCCAGGGTTCGAGGCCGACGACATCCTCGCCACGCTCGCCAGCCAAGCACGCGATCAAGGCGACGAGGTGCTGATCGTCACGGGTGACCGCGACGCGTACCAGCTCGTCGAGGACCCCAGCATCAAGGTGCTCTACAACCGTCGCGGCGTCTCCGACTACGCGCTGTACGACGAAGCCGGCATCGAGGAGAAGACCGGAGTTCCGCCCACGCTGTACCCGCAGTACGCCGCGCTCCGCGGCGATCCTTCGGACAACCTGCCCGGTGTCCCAGGGGTGGGGGAGAAGACCGCGGCGAAGCTGATCATGACCTACGGCGGCATCGACGGGATCTACGAGCACGTCGACGAGCAGACGCCGAAGCTCAAGGCGAACCTCGCTGAGCACGAGGAGATCGTGCGCCGCAACGCGGAGGTGATGATCCTCCTCCGAGACGTGCCGCTGGAGATCGCGCCCGACGGGCTGCGGCTCGAGCCGTTCGATCGCGAAGAGGTGCGCCAGCTCTTCGACTTCCTGGAGTTCCGGACGCTGCACGAGCGGCTGGCCGAGGCGTTCGGCGCCGACGCCGGCGACGCCATCCCCGCGATCGGGGTGCTGGAGGCCGAGGTCACCACCGTCGACGACCCCGCGGCGGCGGTTGCGCTGCTCACCGGGCTGGCGGCGACGAAGGCGCCGCTGGCGGTGGAGGCAGCTTGGGGCGGTGCGGAAGGACGGAGCCCGCTCACCGGGCTCGCGCTGGTCGTCGACGGTGAGCACGCGGAGACGCGCTGGATCCCACGGTCAGTCCTCGACGATCCGGCGGTCAGCGCGGCGCTGCGCGCCCTCGTCGGTGACGCCGGCCGCGCGGTTGCGTCGCACGGTGCCAAGCCGTTGATGCGCGCGCTGCTCGGACAGCTCGACGTCGACCTCGCCACGCTCACGCTCGACACCATGCTCGCGGCCTACCTGCTCGACCCGGCGGAGTCGCGCTACCTGCTCGCCGACCTCCTGCTGCGCTACGCGGGGCTCGAGCTGCCGAGCGGCGCCGGCGCGGGCGAAGGTCAGCTCGACCTGAGCGGCGAGTCCGTCGACCCATCGTTCGAGGCGGCGCGCCGCGCGCTCGCGGTTGACCGGTTGGTGATCCCGATCACCAACGCGCTCGACGCGCAGGGCCTGCGCTCGTTGCACGACGACATCGAGGTGCCGCTCGTGCGCGTGCTCGCGCACATGGAGGACGTCGGCGTCGGCGTCGACGCGAAGGAGCTGAAGCACCTCAACGACACGCTGGCCGCCGAGTGCAGCGAGATGACGCACGCGATCTGGGAGGACGCGGGGGAGGAGTTCAACGTCAACTCCACGCTCAAGCTCCGCGAGATCCTCTTCGACCGGCTCGGCCTCCAGCCGACGAAGAAGACGAAGACGGGCTACTCCACCGACGCCGCCTCCCTCGAGAAGCTCGCCGGGCAGCACCCGATCGTCGAGCACCTGCTGCGGTACCGCGAGGTCGAGAAGCTGCGGTCGACCTATGGCGAGGGCCTGCTCAACGAAGTGCAGGACGACGGCCGCATCCACGCCACGTTCAACCAGACGGTGGCGCGCACGGGTCGCCTGTCCTCCGACGCGCCCAACCTGCACAACATTCCGGTGCGCTCCGAGCTCGGTCGGACGTTCCGCAAGGCGTTCGTGCCAGGGCCGGGGTTCGAGCTGCTGGTGGCCGACTACAACCAGATCGAGCTGCGCTGCATCGCCCACCTCGCCGAGGACCCGGGCCTCATCGAGTCGTTCGAGTCGGGCCGTGACATCCACACCGAGACCGCGGCGCGCATCTTCTCGGTCGAGCCCGGTGACGTCACCACCGAGCAGCGCTCGAAGGCGAAGATGGTGTCGTACGGTCTCGCGTACGGCATGGAGGCCTACGGGCTGGGCCAGCGCCTCAACATCCCGACCGCTGAGGCGCAGGCGATCCTCGACGCGTACTTCGAGGCGTTCCCCAACGTGCACGAGTACATGCAGCGCACCGTCGCCGAAGCGCGCGAGCGCGGGTACACGGAGACGCTGTTCGGCCGTCGCCGGCTCATCCCCGAGCTGTCGTCGTCGAACTTCCGCGTGCGCCAAGCGGGCGAGCGGCAGGCGATGAACGCGGGCATCCAGGGGCTCGCCGCGGACATCTTCAAGGTTGCGCTCGTGCGACTCGACAGCTCGCTGTTCGCAGCGGAGCTCGACAGCCGGGTGATCCTGCAGGTGCACGACGAGGTCATCCTCGAGGTGACGCCGGCCGAGCGAGATCGCGCCGCCGAGCTCACCATCGAGGCGATGCGCGGTGCCGCCGACCTGCGCGTCCCGCTCGAGGTGAACCTCGCGTTCGGCCCCACGTGGGCCGACGCGAAGGGTTGAGTTGAGCGAACCCGACCACTGGTTCGAGCCGCTGGCGGAGCACATGGGCCGTGCGTACCTGCGCTACTCGTTCACGAAGGGCACCGAGCAAGAGGTCGACTTCCTCGTGGAGGCGCTCGACCTCGAACCCGGGACGAGGGTGCTCGACGTCGGGTGCGGACCCGGGCGCCACGCGCACGCGCTCGGCCGGCGGGGGATCGGCGTGCTCGGCATCGACATCGCGCAGCGCTTCATCGACATCGCGTCCGAAGGAGCGCCGGTTGGCGTCGAGTTCCTGCGCCAGGACGCGCGCCACCTCGACGTCGGCTCGGGCTTTGACGCCGCGATCTCGCTCTGCCAAGGCGCGTTCGGGCTC
>JBEEGB010000556.1:0-2763 GCA_041166585.1 Acidimicrobiaceae bacterium | reverse complement strand
CGACCGATCAGCGCCGGTTGGTTCGGGCTCTCGGAGATCACCATCGCCGTCAAGCTCCGGCCGAACCTGCTGGCGTGCATGGCAGGACGAGCGATGTCCCGCCACGCAGGGTCGGCGTACACCGAGGCGCGGCGCTCGGGTGGTGCCTCGATGATCTGCTTGAACTCATCGAGCACGCCGAAGAAGTACGGCTTGCGGAGGTTGAGCTGCGCGACGACCGGCCGCGTGATCATCTGCGGCACCACCCGGGCGGTCGTTCCGGTGACGTCGGGGAGGAACTTCGCGGCGAACGGCGCCCAGGTGACGGCGATGTCGAGCTCCTCGGCGATGCGGGTCAGGTCCTTCGGCTCGAGGCCTGGCCCCCATGCCGCCATGAAGATGCCGTGGTCCGACGCTTGCACGGCCTCGATGAGATGACGGCACTCCTCGACTGAGGCGAGGCGGCTCGGGACCGGCCTGCCGTCGCGCCCGTTCGCGGTCGGGAAGCGCGAGGTGGCGAAGCCGACGGCCCCGGCGGCCAGCGCCTCATCGACGATGGACCGCATTTGGGCAAGCTCATCGCCGGTCAGCTCGGTTCGCTCGTCGGCCTCGTCGCCCAACACGTACAGGCGCGTCGGCGTGTGCCCGACCATCGCCGCGACGTTGATGCGCTTCGGCACCCTGTCGAGGGTGTCGAGGTACTCCGGGAACGTCTCGAAGTTCCAGGTGATCCCGGCTTGGAGGCAGTCGTAGGACATGTCCTCCACTGATTCCATGATCCTCAAGACCGCCTCCCGCTGCTCGGGCCGCGTCGGCGCGATCCCGAACCCGCAGTTGCCCATCACCACCGACGTGACCCCGTACCACGAGCACGGGGTCACATCGGGGTCCCAGAGCACCTGCGCGTCCAGATGGGTGTGGACGTCGATGAACCCCGGCGCCAGCACGAGCCCATCGAGCGCAACGTCGGCCGCCGCCCCGCCGTCGAGATCCGGCCCGACCGCGACGATCCGATCGCCCTGGATCCCGACGTCAACTCGCCGTGCCGGCGCGCCCGACCCATCGACGACGTCCGCTCCTCGCAAGACCACATCCATGAGGCGCTCCTTTGAAAGTCCAGAGAATCCGATACTGGACAAATGATAAGATGATTTGCTATATCTTGCGGGAGAGTTGCCGAGATGTCAATGAGGAGGATCGACGTGAACGGACAGAACGGGCAGCAGGTCGTGGTCGACGCCGACGCACACGTCATCGAGCCCAGGGGGCTTTGGAACGACTACCTCGAGGATCGGTTTCGCGAACGGGGCCCACGGTTCGCGCCCACCGAGCGAGGATTCAACGCGCTGCTCATCGACGACCAGCTCATCGCGGCGTCGGCGTTCGAGCTGGCACGTGGCGCGGCGACCGTCGCGAGCGATCGACGGGCGACCCGGCATGCCACCATCGACGGTCGGTTGGCTGATATGGACAGCGAGGGCATCACTGCTGCTGTTCTCTTCCCGACGATGGGCTTGTACCTCGCCGAAGTGCGCGACCCCGCCCTCCTCGCGGCCCTGTGCAGGGCGTACAACAACTGGCTCGCTGATGAGTGCGCGCAGGGACAAGACCGTCTCCACGGCGCCGCGCTGCTCCCGCTCGCCGACATCGACGCCGCGGTCGCCGAGCTCGAGCGCGTCATCGACCGACACGGCGCCAAGGCCGTGATGGTGCGGCCGAACCCGGCGGCCGGCCGGCCCCTGCACCACCCCGCCTACGACCGCTTGTGGGCGCGCGCCGCTTCGGCCGATGTCGCCATCGCGGTCCACGAAGGTTGGAGCGAGGGTTTGCCGACCCTCGCCTCCGATCGATTCGACAACGCTGCGATCGAGCACGCCCTGTCACACCCGATGGAGCAGATGGCGGCCTGTGTGGGTCTGATTCTGACCGGTGTGCTCGAGCGACACCCGGCGCTTCGGGTCGGGTTCCTGGAGTCCGGCGGCGGGTGGGTGCCGTACCTGCTGCACAGGATGGACGAGCACTTCGAGATGTGGCCGTCCTTCATGCCGAACGTCACGTTGAAGCCAAGCGAGTACTTCGCCCGCCAATGCTTCGTCTCGATCGATCCTCAAGAGCCTCACATCGATCCGCTCATTGCCGCGATCGGTGACGAGTGCATCGTGTGGGCCACGGACTACCCGCATGCGGACTCGGTCTTCCCGGGCGCGGTCGACGTGCTGAGGAGCGGGATGAAGGGGCTGTCAGCGACATCCCAGGAGCGGATCCTCAGCTCCAACGCGCAGCGGTTGTTCGGCATCAAGGTCCCGGTGGGGGCCTGACCGGGGCAGACTGCAGCGATGGCGGAAGACGGCGCACCGAGGATGCGAACGAGGCTTCGGGGTCCTCGAACCACGGAGCTGCTCGTCGACGAGCTGCGCCGAACGGTCATAGACGGCGAGCCCGGCGAGTATCTGCCGCCCGAGCGCGTCCTCGCCGAGCAATACGAGGTGTCGCGGCCGATCCTCCGTGAAGCGATCCGGGTTCTCGAAAGCGAAGGGCTGGTCGAGGTCCGCCGAGGCATCAAGGGGGGCGCCCGCATCCTGGAACCATCGATGACCGAGCTCGCCCGCGGCTTCGCCGTTCACCTCCAGCGTCAGCGCCTGACAGTCGGCGACCTGCTCCTCGCCCGGGAAACGCTCGAGATCGCCGCGGTGCGGCTGGCGTCGGCGCGGGGCGCCGAGTGTGGGCCTTCGATCGAGGCACGCCTCGACGACGAAGCAGCCACCATCGCCGCCGCGACCGATC
>JBEEGB010000555.1:0-4068 GCA_041166585.1 Acidimicrobiaceae bacterium | reverse complement strand
CCACAGCCCACACCCCGGCGCGCCGCTCGGTGCCGGCCTCGGTGAGCAGGAGCGCGCGGCCGTCGGCGAAGACCCACCGAGCCTGTCCGTTGCGAGGCTTGGCCGGTTGCTTGCCCTCGGGCTCTTCCTTCAGGCGCCCACCTTGCATGAGGTGCACCACGAACGTCAGGGTCCCGAAGTCGAGGAGCAGGTGCTTTCCCCGCCGTCCGACGAAGACGAGCGACTGGCCGTGCGCGTCAGAGGTGGGCGGCACAGCCGTCTTGAGTGCGGTGAACGCCAGCGGCGTGAACCGCGTGAGCACCGCGCCGGCGTAGCGGGTGTCCAGGCGCTCCGCGTGCGCCTCCAGCTCCGGGAGCTCGGGCATCTAGTACTCCGTCGAGCCTCGAACCGAGGCGAACACGTCATCCACGCCGGCGAGGGCTGCGTGCTGCTCGACGAGCTTGGGCAGGTCGCCCCGCACGCGGATGCGCCCGGTCATGAACGCCCCTTGGGCTGACAGGTCGCCCCGGCCGACTGCGATCGCGGTGTCTCGGTCCTGGGTGAAGGTGATCGTCGGCCCCTCGGCGTGGCCGGCGCGCACCGTCGTGACCCCGTCGTCGACGACGACGTGGTAGGCGACATCGCCGTGCGGTCCGCCGGTGATGATCTGCTGCACCACGAGGTGCACACCCGCGGTCGCCGCCCTGAGCGATGGGCTGTCATCGGCTGCGGCCTGGAGGGCAGCCAGCCACTCGGAGGACAGGTACGCGAGCACACGCGGGAACGCTATCCGGGCCGCCGGGCACGTCAGAGCAACCGTCTAGTGTCGAGGCGTGCAGGAGGTGGGGACGGGAGCAAAGGTGTTCGACGCCGCTCCGGTGCGCGGGAGGTGGCGGCTGCTCGAAGGACCCGACGACGTGCTCGCGCTCATGGACTCCGGCGCGGACGGCATCGTCGCCGTCGTGCGGGACGCGGGGGCGACGTTCCTCGCGCCGATCTACCACGAGCTCACCGCCGTCATCTGCATGAGCGGCACGGTCCGCAGCCACATCGGCATCGTCAGCCGCGAGTTCCAGGTGCCGTGCGCGATGGCGGCCGCGTTCCCGGACGGCGAGCCGCTCGATGGCACGGAGGTCGAGCTCGACTGCTCTGGTGCCCTGGCGGTCGTGCGTGCCTGACGTCGCGGCCGACACCCGGCGGGCCAACGAGCTCATCGCGTACCACAGCCCCATCGCGAAGGCGCTCACCTCGGAGCGGACGTCGCTCGAGTCGCAGCTCATACCCGTCACCGCGTACATCGTGGTGGCCTGCACCGAGGCGTTCCTCCGCTACGGCGACATGGCCTCCATCATCGATCGGGCCATGCCCGCCGAGGAGATCGGGCGCAGGGCCCGCCGTCCTGGTTGCCAGGTCGACACGTGCTACCTCTGGTCGATCGCGAACTTCCCGCTGCTGGGCCGCAAGATCTTCTCGCTCCTCGACCCGGCGCTGGATCCTGCCCGCCGCCTCTACCCGATCCTCGACTTCTGGGAGCGAACCGCCATCGCGTACCGCGGCGACGGCAGCCGCATGGCGTGGGACACCGGGACGGCGACGCCCTATGACGACGCCACGGTGAGCCAGCTGTTGGCGGGCACGGTCAGCGTCGACGACCCCGACGACCGCGCCCGCATCAAGCGGTTCAGCGCGACGTTGGTGAACCACCTCTTCCTCCTCTACTTCGACACCCGTGCCGGCTACGGCGACACGGGGCCGTACTCGGTACCAGGCCGATCATCACAGCGCCTGCTCGTGCGCGACTTCTACCGGCTCGGGCACGGCGACTTCTGGTGGTCGGACGTGGCGAAGGACGTCCCGTACCACCATCTCACCGCGGCCTTCATCCTCGACGGCGTCGAGTTCCGCGTCACCGACTTCGGCACGTCGAACCACACGCCCGAGGACTACCTCGACCACGTCGTCGGGTTCGGTCTCTTCAGCACCGACAGCGGCGAGCTGCGCCCGGTTCCCCTCGATGAGCTCGACGGGATCGTGGCGTCCATCCGCACTGCCCAGTCCCAGCACTACCGCAACATCGCGGCGATGACGCGCGACGAGAAGATCCGTTGCGGCGCGTACGTGTACTTCACGTTCCTGCGCCCCTTCGCCGAGGTGGCAGGCGTCGCCGATGAGCTCGACTGGACCGTGCCGCGCGACCTCCCCCAGCCGGTCTACGAGATGCTGTCGGCCATGGAGGGGGACAACGCGGGTGTCCTCGAGGAAGGTGAGTACTACGAGCCCATCCCCTGACGACCGACCTCCTCCCATCAGCGTCGCCGCGGCCGACGAGGGCCGTCACGTGCCCGGGCCCGAACCGTTCTGGAGCGAGTCGTGGTACTTCGACTTCTTCGCGCCCGACGGCTCGATCGGCGGATGGGTCCGCCTCGGCCTCTACCCCAACCTCGGCGTCGCGTGGTACCACGCCTACCTCGTCGGTCCTGGCCGGCAGACGATCGCGGTCTCCGACCTCGAGGTCGACCTGCCCAAGGGGTCTTCGCTCGAGATCCGCAGCTCGGGGTTGTGGGCCGACCACATCTGCGAGACGCCGCTCGACCACTGGACGCTCGGCAACGAAGCGCAGGGTCTCGGCGTCGACGACCCTGCCACCTTGTACGACCGGGCGCCACGAGGGGACCTTGTGCCGATCGCGTTCGACCTCGAGTGGGAGACCGCGGGCACGCCCTACCACTACGAGCACACCACGCGATACGAGGTCCCGTGCGTCGTGCACGGCGAGATCGCGGTGGGTGACGAGCGCATCCAGCTGGACGGCTTCGGCCAGCGGGATCACTCCTGGGCGGTGCGTGACTGGTGGACGATCGGTTGGGTGTGGACGGCGGGCCGCCTCGACGACGGGTTGCGGTTCCACGCCTCCGACATCCGGATACCCGGCGTCGACATCGGGTTCGGCTACATGCAGCCGGGAGATGGGGCGATGCGCGTCACCAACACGGTGCACGCAGACGAGCGCCTTGGCGATCACGGGTTCCCTGACGAAGCCAGCATCGACATCGACGGGCTCGTGCTCGCCATCGAGCCGGTCGCCTTCGCGCCCTCCTTGCTGACGTTCGAGGACAAGGTCGACCACTTCCCTCGCGCCCTCTGCCGGTTCGAGGCGGCGGACGGTCGCACCGGGCTCGGCTGGACGGAGTGGAACCAGCCGCTTTGATCGTCGGCTGCTCGCGGGCGCTCCCGACACCGCCGTGCTCAGGGGCCTGATCCTGGAAGGGGACATCGTTCCCCTACCATCCACTGATGTTTGGAACCGTCCTCGCCGCCGGCGGCGCGATCGATCCCAAGAACCTGCTCGAGACGTTCGGTGTCATCGGTCTGTTCGCGATCGTGTTCGCGGAGACCGGTCTGCTCATCGGCTTCTTCCTGCCCGGCGACTCGCTCCTCGTCCTCGCTGGGCTCGTGGCCGCCGTGGGCGCGAAGTCCAACCTCGACGTGCGCATCAACCTGGTGGTGGTCCTCGTGGGCCTGTTCGTCGCGGCGGTGGCCGGGGCCCAGACCGGCTACTTCATCGGGCGAAAGGCCGGTCCCGCCCTCTTCCGCCGGCCGAACTCGAAGCTGTTCAAGCACGAGCACGTCGAGAAGGCCCAGCGCTACTTCGACCGCTACGGGCCGAGGACGATCGTGGTCGCCCGCTTCATCCCCATCGTGCGCACCTTCGCCAACCCGATGGCGGGTGTCGCCGAGATGCCGGTGCGGACGTTCACGACCTTCAACCTCATCGGCGGCGCGCTGTGGACCTTTGGCGTCACCATGCTCGGCTACGTGTTGGGCAAGACGATCCCGAGCGCTGAGGATCACCTCCTCGTCATCGAGGCCGTGATCATCTTCCTGTCGCTCCTGCCGATCGCCTACGAGGTGCTCCGCAGCCGTCGCGAGAAGCGGACCAAGGTCTCGAGCGAGTCCTAGAGTGCGCGTCGATGAGCGACGCGACGCAAGGACCCGGTTGGTGGCAGGCATCGGACGGCAAGTGGTATCCGCCCGAACAGCACCCTGAGTTCACCAGCCCCACGCAGCCGGTGGAGTCGGTTCCGCCGG
>JBEEGB010000554.1:0-3018 GCA_041166585.1 Acidimicrobiaceae bacterium | reverse complement strand
TCGTCCGTGAGGAGACCGGCCTGCTCCCCCACGCCAACGCCGGCGCACTCTTCGCCGACGAGCTCGCCGCGCTGCGACCCGTGAGCGCGTCACAGGGAATGATGATCGAGTCGCTGCGCGCCGATCTCGACTGCCATCGCGGTTCGCCCGACAAGACGCCTGAGCGTCGGCTGGCCACGCTGGAGGCCGCGGGCGAGCTCTCCATTCCGTTCACGACCGGGATCCTCGTCGGCATCGGCGAGTCGCGCGCCGACCGCGTCGACGCGCTCGAAGCAATCGCCGCCTCGCACCGCCGTCACGGCCACGTGCAGGAGGTGATCGTCCAGAACTTCCTGCCGAAGGACGGGACGGGCATGCATGCCGCACCTCCCTGCCCCGCCGACGATTTCCTCGAGGCCATCGCCCTCGCCCGGTTGATCCTGCCTCCCGACGTGCACGTGCAGGCGCCCCCCAACCTGTCCGACGACTTCGCCACGTTGCTCGACGCCGGCATCGACGACTGGGGCGGTGTCTCGCCGATCACCGCCGACCACGTGAACCCCGAGCGTCCATGGCCGGGGCTCGACCGTCTGCGCGACGTCACCGAGGGTGCCGGTCACGTGCTGGCGCCGCGGCTCACGGTGTACCCGTCCTTCGTCCACGCACCGCAACGCTGGCTGGACGACGGGCTCCGCTTCGCGGTGCAGGATCGCAGCGATGCCGAAGGCCTCGCCCGCGACGACCCGGGCGCCGTGTTCCCCCAGAAGGTCGGTGAGCTGCGCAACGTCGCCGACGGTGCAGAGGTCGTGCTCGTGGGCCGCCGTTCGACGCAGTGGTACTCGGGCGCCGACGTCGAGCCGGTCTCGCTGCTGCCCGGCGACCCGTCGGCCAAGGGCGCCGTCCGCGAGGTGCTCGACGGCGTGCGCCTCGGTCAGGAGCCAGGCCTCGACGAGCTCGTCACGTTGTTCTCGGCCCGCGGGCCCGAGGTCGCAGCAGTCGCGCAGCTGGCCGACGAGCTGCGTGCCGCGACCGTTGGTGACGTCGTCACCTGGGTCAGCAACCGCAACATCAACTACACCAACGTCTGCACGTTCAAGTGCAAGTTCTGTGGCTTCTCGAAGGGCCCGCTGTCGCTCAACCTGCGGGGCACTCCTTACCTGCTGACGCTCGACGACATCGCGCAGCGCGTGCGCGAGGCGTGGGCCATGGGCGCCACGGAGGTCTGCCTCCAAGGCGGCATCCACCCGGACTTCGACGGCGACTACTACATCGACGTCACGCGCGCCGTGAAGGAGGCCGCGCCGGAGATCCACGTGCACGGCTTCACGGCACTCGAGGTCACTGAAGGAGCGAAGCGCCTGGGTGAACCGCTGGCTGACTACCTTCGCCGGCTGATGGACGCCGGGCTGCGCACGTTGCCGGGAACGGCAGCCGAGATCCTCGACGACGAGATCCGCGCCATCCTCTGCCCCGACAAGGTGAACACCGAGGAGTGGCTCGAGGCGCACCGCACAGCCCACTCGGTCGGCCTGCGGTCGAACATCACGATCATGTTCGGCTCGGTAGAGCAGCCCGTGCACTGGGCCCGTCACCTGCTGCGCACGCGCGACCTGCAGCGCGAGACCGGCGGCTTTACCGAGTTCGTGGGGCTGCCGTTCGTCCACATGGCGTCCCCCATCTACCTGCAGCACAAGTCCCGTCGCGGCCCGACCTGGCGCGAGGTGGTGCTGATGCACGCTGTTGCCCGCATCGCGTACCACGGGCTCATCGACAACATCCAGGCGTCGTGGGTGAAGCTCGGTGCGCACGGCGCACAGCAGCTGCTGCTCGCCGGCGTCAACGACCTCGGAGGAACGCTCATCGACGAGAACATCAGCCGGGCCGCGGGCGCCTCGCATGGCCAGGGCCTCGACGAGGACGGCTTCCGCGGGATCGTCGAGCCGATCGGGCGCACGCTCGAGCAGCGCACCACGCTCTACGGCCGGGTGGAGGTCGTCTGATGGCGGCGCACCCGCGGGAAGAGGTCGAGGCTGCTGTCGCCGCCTACGTCGCGGTGCGCGAGCAGATCGAGCGCGGCGAGGCCACGTGGACCGATCTCGCCCAGTTCTTCACCGACGACATCGTGTACATCGATCCTGCATGGGGACGCGTCACCGGCATCGATGCCGTGCGCGAGTTCATGGTGGAGTCGATGACCGGTCTCGAAGACTGGCGGTTCCCGGTGGACTTCACGGCCATCGACGGCGACAACGTCGTGGTCAAGTGGCGCCAGATCCTGCCGAGCGGCCACGAGCAGTCAGGCCTGTCGACGCTCGTGTACGCCGGTGACGGTCGCTTCCGCTACGACGAAGACCTGTTGAACATGACGCACGTGCTGGAGGATCTCGCAGCTTCGGGCTGGCGTCCCCGCCCTGGGTTCAGCTCGCCGCCGGCCGCGCCGAACCGAGACTTCAGCGTGCCGCCGGGTTGATCGCGAGCGCAACGGCTTCGAGCAGCTCGTCGGGCTTGAACGGCTTCGTGAGGAAGTGCTCATAGCTACGCCACTCGGGTGGCGCGTCGTCACGAGCGAGCAGGTGCGCGGTGAAGACGACGACGGGCACGGTCGCGTTCGCGTCATCGGCCCGCAACCGGCGCAGCACCTCCC
The DNA here is from genome assembly GCA_041166585.1 of Acidimicrobiaceae bacterium. Classification (GTDB taxonomy): domain Bacteria; phylum Actinomycetota; class Acidimicrobiia; order Acidimicrobiales; family JACDCH01; genus JBEEGB01. Next base: position 395 of record JBEEGB010000554.1, on the reverse strand, counting down.
AGCCATCGATGCCGGGCATGCGCACGTCGAGGAGGACGGCATCCGGCGGGTGCTCGGAGTCGAGGTGCGCGAGCGCAGCCTCGCCGGACTCGGCCTCGATCACCTGGTGGCCGGCCGATGTCAGGACGACTCGGGCGACGAGGCGTACGTCGGGTTCGTCATCGACCACGAGCACCAGGGCCATCGCCCAAACCTATATGGTCGCCTCATGGCCGCCGGGACCTGCTCGCGCTGCGGAACCACGGAGGACGCACCGGAGGGCGGCCTGCCGACGGGCTGGTCGCTCGTGACCGACGAGCGCGGCATGGGACAGATCTGCCTGAGCTGCACGCGCGACAACCTCCGCTCGATCGAGGCCAAGCTGCCCGAAGAGTGGTGGGAGTGACCTCGTCGCG
>JBEEGB010000553.1:0-3755 GCA_041166585.1 Acidimicrobiaceae bacterium | reverse complement strand
AGGTAGGGCTCGTGGTCGTCCTCGCCCCAGTCGTACACGGAGAGCACATGCGCATGGTTGAGCGCCGCCGCCGATTGGGCCTCGGCCCGGAACCGGCGCAGGAACGCGTCATCGTCCGCGAGGGCCTGGTGCAAGAGCTTCACGGCGACCCGGCGGCGCAGGCGCGTGTCGTCAGCGAGGAACACGAGCGCCGACGCGCCAGCACCGATCGGCGAGATCAGGCGGTAGCGGCCGCTGAGCACGCGACCGATTTGGTCGCCAGCTCGAGAGAGAACCATCAGAGGTGCGGGTAGGTCAGCGTCTTCACCGTTCAAAGATCTGCTTCGCCGGCGATGCCGGCGAAGGAACCACTGTCCTTCTTGGGAGCCTCGGCAAGCCTTCGGCTCCGTTTGAAGGGTAGTCGCCTCCTCGCGACCGCCTGTGGCAACGGGGGTGCGATCTGGGAGGATGTCGCGGTGCGTGAAGAGCTGGCCGACGAGCTGGAGGAATTCGTCCGTCTCGGCCACCTGTGGGACACAGAGGGCTGCGCGGCGATGGTCCAGCGGCTCGCTGCCGAGTCCGACGCCACCGACGATCCGCTGCCCGCCAGGCTCGGCCGGTTCCTCGATGCCGTGGTGATCCGCACCCGCATCAGCGCGGTGCCGAGCAACCTGCGCGTGCAGATCGACGCCATCGTGTACCCGCGGGTCTGGAAGCTCATCGAGGCCATTCGAGACGGGCTGCCCGACGCCGAGCTCCAGACCCGGATCGAGGTCATGAACCGCCGGCTCGCCCGCCTCTTCGTCGAGGAGACGGTGTGAAGCGCGCGCCTGAACGGATCGTGAACACGTTGCCCGTCCCCGCGACGCTCACTGCTGCCGCGTGGCTCGTGGTGGTGCTCACGCTGTGCGAGCTCGCGTTCACCGCCATGCGCAAGGAGCTCACGCCGGGACTGCGCGTGATGTTGTGCGCCATGGTCGGGCTCCAGCTCGTGTTGGCGCAGCAAGCCGCACGTCGCTCGGCCGGCGCGGTGCTCGGCTTGTTCGCCTACGAGGCGATGGCCGTGATCGCCGCCATCGGCGCGAGAGGCCCGATCGTCGTGCGGCTCCTGCTCGCCGCGGCCGCGATCACCGCGATCGGCCTTCTCGCTGCTTCACTGCACGCGTTCCCGACACCGAGCATCTCCCGAGGTCCCATCCGCCGTGACTGACACCCAGACACCTCCCTCAACCGGTCCGCACGTCGAGCCGCGACGGACGATCGTGATCCGCCGCCTGGTGATCACGCTCATCGTCATCGGCTGCTGCGGTCTGCTCGTCGTCGCCGCGATGAACACCCGCCGCGGCGACACCACGACCGACGTCTTGCAGACCGGCGGCTCGGGCCGCGTCGTCGAGGCCCTCATCCCGGCCAACGGCGCCGCGACACCGCGGCAGGTCCAGATCGGCATCGACCTCGGCAGCGCCTACGACGCGCAGCTCGTCGTCAACGGCGTCGTGATCCCGCCGGACCAGCTCGAGAAGCACCCCGAGCTCAACCAGGTGCTCTTCACCCCCGGGCCGGACAAGGTGATCAAGGTGCTCGACGCAGGGAAGAACTGCGTGAAGGCGTTGCTCTTCCGCGTCGACGGCACCCCCGCCGCCCTCAACAACCCCGAGTGGTGCTTCAGCGCTCTGTAACCCAGCGAATGTTGTATGCGAGACGGTGTGATCACACCGCCTCGCGCCAAAGTTCGACGGGGTCAGGCGCTGGGAATCTCGCCGGTCTCCAATAGGTGGGCGAAGCCGGCTTCGTCGAGGATCGGCACGCCGAGCTCCTGCGCCTTGGTGACCTTTGCGTTGCCTGGCGCCTCGCCCACCACCACGGCCGTCGTCTTCTTCGACACGCTGCCCGGTGCTTTGCCGCCCCGTTCGACGATCGCCTCTTCGGCTGCTTCTCGGCTCCAACCCTCGAGGGTGCCGGTGACCACGATCGACTTGCCGACCAGCACCTGAGGAGCGGTCGGCTCCTCGACGCGCCCGAAGTCGACGCCCGCGCTGCGCAGCTTGTCGATCACCTCGCGGTGGCGCTCGTCCTCGAACCACTCATGGATGCTCTCCGCGATCACACGACCGATGCCCTCGACAGCCGCGATCTCCTCGGCCGACGCGTCCATGATGCGGTCGAGGCTCCCGAAGGAGCGGGCCAACAACCGGGCGACGGTGCCACCGGCATGGCGGATGTTCAAGCCGGTGATCAGGTCACCGAGCGGCCTCGACTTCGACGCCTCGATGGCCTGTTGCAAGTTGGCGATCGACAGCTCGCCGAAGCCAGCGAGGTCGCGCACGCGATCCCAATCCAGGCCGTAGATGTCACCGGGGTCGGCGAGGAGGCCGAGCTCGGCGAACTGGTAGACGGTGCGCTCACCGAGGCCTTCGATGTCCATCGCGCCGCGCGACGCGAAGTGGCTGATCCAACCGACGGTGCGGGCGGGACAGTCGCGGTTGACGCAGAACGTGTCGCTCTCGCCTTCGACCCGCGACAGCGGTTGGCCGCACACCGGGCAGTCCTTCGGGAACTTCCACCGCCGCAGTCCCTTCGGACGCTCGGCGAGCACCGGCCCCACCACCTCGGGGATGACGTCACCGGCGCGGCGCACGATCACCGTGTCGCCCGGCCTCACGTCCTTGGCGCGGACCTGGTCCTCGTTGTGGAGCGTGGCCTGCACGACGGTGACGCCGCTCACGAACACGGGCTCGAGCTGCGCGAACGGGGTGGCCCGACCGGTGCGCCCGATCGACACCATGATCGCGTTGAGCCGGGTGGTGCGCTCCTCCGGAGGGAACTTGTAGGCGATGGCCCACCGCGGGGCCTTGCTCGTGGAGCCGAGCTCGCGGCGCTGACCGAGGTCGTCGACCTTCACCACGACACCGTCGATCTCGTAGTCGAGGTCGTGACGGTGCTGCTGCCAGTGGCCGCAGAACCGGTGCACGTCCTCGAGCGAGCCGAGCGTGCGGATCTCGGGGTTCACCGGGAGCCCGATGGCGCGCAGCCAGTCAAGCGTCTCCTGGTGCGACCTGAACGATGGCCCTCCCTCGACGGCGCCGAGCTGATAGCTCCACAGCGCCAGCTCGCGCCCGGCGGTGACCGACGCGTCCTTCTGGCGCAACGAGCCGGCGGCGGCGTTGCGAGGGTTGGCGAACGGTCGAGCCTCGGCGGCGAGCTGCCGCTCGTTGAGCTGGGCGAACGCGCCGAGCGGCATGTACACCTCGCCCCGCACCTCGACCAGGTCGGGCACGTCGTCGCCCTTGAGCCGTTTGGGGATCGCCGCAATGGTCGCGACGTTGGCGGTGACGTCCTCGCCGACGCGCCCGTCGCCGCGGGTCGCGGCCCGGACGAAGCGGCCGCGCTCGTACGTGAGCGACATGGCGAGCCCGTCGATCTTCAGCTCGCACACGTAGTCGAGCGGGTTGCTCGCCGGGTCGCCGAGGGTCCGCTCGAGCCGCTTGCCCCAGGCCAGCAGCTCGTCGACGTCGAACGCGTTGTCGAGCGACATCATCGGCTGCCGGTGCTCGACCGGGGCGAACAGCTCGGATGCCGCACCTCCCGGTCGTTGCGTCGGTGAGTCGGGCACGATGAGCTCGGGGAACTGGTCCTCGATGCCGCGCAGCTCGCGCAGCAGCGCGTCGTAATCGGCGTCGCTCACCGTGGGGTCGTCGAGGACGAAGTAGCGGTGGTTGTGCTCGGCCAGCTGCTCTCGGAGCTCGATCGCCCGTTGCTCGATCTCGGGCGGCACG
>JBEEGB010000552.1:0-9567 GCA_041166585.1 Acidimicrobiaceae bacterium | reverse complement strand
ACGCTGGCCGCCGCCAACGGCCTCTACCTCGTGCTGTTGCTGCTCGGCGGCATGGTCGTGCCGGTGAGCGAGCTGCCGAGCGGCGTGCGCGCCGTCGCCGAGCTGCTTCCGTCTGCGGCCCTCGTCGACGCGCTCGTCGGATCCGTCACCGCCGGCCACTCCGTCGCCGGTAAGTCGTGGGCCGTCCTCACCGTGTGGGCCATCGCCGCCCCCGCCCTCGCTGCACGCTTCTTCCGCTGGGAATGACGCGCACTAGCGCTCTATCGGAGCGGGGCCAGCCTCTTCTAGTTGGGTCGCTACTTCGTCCCAGGTGAGGACGTCGTCGGATCGCACGATGGTGACGCCGCGGCGGTCGGCTTCCATGCTGGTCATGGCCCACTTGGCGAACTTCACCGCGATGAGGATCCAGAGGTAGACGCCGGCCCCGAGCTTCATGAGCACGCCGGCCGTCTGCTGGTCGTCGACGGCGGTCATGCCCCACACCGTGAACGGGTGGATGTACGCCTCGTAGATCGGCTTGTCGGCGAAGATCAGCCACGCCGACGGGATCGTCGGCACGATCGACTGGCAGAACAGGTACGCCATCTGACCCGGCAGCGAGAGCCGCACCTCGGGCAGCGGCCCGCAGATCGGCATCCACATCAGCAGCGCCGTTGTCACCAGCAGCAGGTGCAGCCCGTAGTGCACGGCGGCGACGTCGACGGCGGTGTTGACCGTCGGCGGCCAGTGCGTGAACACGAGCGCCGCGTTGAACAGGACCCCGGCGACCACCGGCTTGCACAGCCGGCGCACGATCTTTCCCGCGAACCACCCGTCGCCGACGATGAGCCGCGCCAGCCACGTCGGTGTCGCCAGGAGGAACAGCGGCGGGACGACGAACGTCATCAGCAGGTGCTGCACCATGTGGACCGAGTAGAGGTAGCGCTCCCCGATGTCGTGCATGGGCCAGTCGGATGCGAGCCACAGCACGATCACGCCCGCCACGAACCATCGGCGCTGGCGGCGGGACACGACCGGGGAGCCGTCGCGCACGACCTTGGGGCCGATCACCCGCGTCGCGTAGAACCCGAGCGCCACGACCGCCGCGATCAGCACCCACACCTCAGGGTGGGGCGAGAACGCCCAAGGGTGGAGCTCGGCGAGCGCCATGGCGGACCTACTTCGTGAAGACGTGGAACGTGGAGAGAGCGATCATGTACACGGCCGTGGCCAGCACGATGCCGGAGACGAACACCCGACGCAGGATCTTGTTGTCGAAGCGCAGGTGCATGAAGAACGCAGCGACGATGCCGAACTTCACGATCATCATCGGAAGCAGCGCGATGAGCAGGAACTCGAAGTGGTCCTTGAAGAAGTCGATGTAGTACGTCGCAACCTCGAGCGCCGTGATGGCCGCGAGGATCAGGGCGATGAGGATGTACTGGCCGTCGCTCGGGTGCGCGTGCTGGTGGTCGACGTGGACGTCCTGGACCTCGGTGTCGGTACCAATGCCGGTATCGGTCGCCATGCTGCTGCTCCCTACGGGATGAGGTAGACGACGGTGAAGATGAGGATCCACACCACGTCGACGAAGTGCCAGTAGAGCCCCACGATCTCGACGACCTCGGACTTGGTCTCGGGTAGCCGCCCGCGCAGGGACATCACGAACAGCGACATGAGCATCACGATGCCGAGGCTGACGTGCACCCCGTGGAACCCGGTGAGCGTGTAGAAGGCCGACGACGCGGTGTTGGTGGTGTAGCCCATCCCCTCCTTCACGAAGGAGGTGAACTCGTACACCTGGCCGGAGATGAACGTGGCGCCGAGCACCGCGGTGGCCACGAGCCAGGTGCGCAGCCGCTGGTGGTCGCCACGCTGGATGGCCGACAGCGCCAGCACCATCGTCATCGAGCTCATGAGCAGCACGAACGACGAGACCGAGGTGAACGGGATGTCGTAGAGGTCCTTGGGTCGAGGACCCGTGTGGGCCGTCTCCTTGTAGAGCATGTAGGTCGAGATGAGCCCGCCGAAGAGCAGGCACTCCGACCCGAGGAACACCCACATCCCGACCTTCTCGTTGCTGACCCCGGTCTGGGTCCAGCCGTGCTCGCCGGGCTTGGGTGCGTGTCCGGGAGCATGCCCAGGCTCGTGCCCGACGGGAGACCCAGCGACAGATGTCGTCGTGTCAGCCAACAGGTGCCTCCTCCTGCTCGGCGGGACGTTCGGCTTCCGGCTCGGCGGCGTCGTGGTCGTCACCGTCGCCGTCGGGGGTGTCGTGCCCGCCGTGGTCATCGCCGTGACCGCCGCCTTCGTAGGAGGGCTCGAGGCCCCATCCGTAGACGGCGACGAACATGACCACGACGCCGAGAGCCGCGAAGCCGAGGTTGAAGATGATCCCGTACCCGATCAGCGGTAGCGAGAAGGCGAGCACGATCGGCCAGTACGACGGCGCCGGCAGGTGCGGCGTTCCGTCACCCTTCTGCACGACGTCCTCGGTCTTGGCGATGCGCACAGGACGACCGCTCTCGTCCTCGCCGTACTTGCGGTGCCAGAACTCGTCGAGGTGGGTCACGATCGGCACCTCGTCGAAGTTGTGGGCCGGCACCGGCGACTGGACCATCCACTCGAGGCTGCGAGCGTCCCAGGGGTCGGCCTCTTCACGGACGCCGGCGTGCTTCGCCTTCCGGCGGGACGTGAAGACGTTGTAGAGGAACACCACCGTCGAGAGCGCGATCGTGAACGCGCCGACCGTCGCCACCATGTTCCAGAAGTTCAGGCCGTAGCCGTTCTTGTAGGTGTAGGTGCGGCGCGGCTGACCTTGCAGGCCGAGGACGTGCATCGGCCCGAACGTCAGGTTCATGCCGAGGAGGATGAGCCAGAAGTGCCACTTGCCGAGCGTCTCCGACAGCCGGTAGCCGAACGCCTTCGGCCACCAGAAGTACATGCCGGCGAAGAAGCCGAGCAGTGCGCCACCGAAGATCACGTAGTGGAAGTGGGCGACGATGTAGTAGGTGTCGGTCTGCTGGAGATCGGACGGCGACACCGCGTGCGTCACGCCGGAGAGGCCGCCGATGGTGAACATCGCCACGAGGCCGATCGAGAACATCATCGACGTCGTGAAGCGGAGCTTGCCTCCGTACATCGTGGCGATCCAGTTGAGGATCTTCACGCCCGTGGGCACGGCGATGAACATCGTCGACACCGAGAACGCCGCGACGGACACCGGACCGATGCCCGAGGCGAACATGTGGTGGGCCCACACGCCCCAGCCCATGAAGCCGATGGCGATGCCCGAGATCACCATGAACGGGTAGCCGAAGATCGGCTTGCGGGAGAACACGGGAATCGTCTCCGAGATGATGCCGAACGACGGCAGGATCAGGATGTAGACCTCCGGGTGACCGAAGATCCAGAACAGGTGCTGCCACAACAGCGGGTCGGCCCCCGCGTTCACGTTGAAGAAGTTCGAGCCGAAGTTGCGGTCGAACATCAGCAGGAACAGCGCGACCGTGATCACCGGCATGGCGAAGACCATGAGCAGCTGGGTGACGAAGGCCATCCAGGTGAACACGGGCATCTTGAACAAGCTCATGCCCGGCGCCCGCAGGTTGATCACCGTCACGATCAGGTTGATCGAGCCGACGGTGGACGCGATGCCGGTGATGAGCAAGCCGAGCGCGTAGAAGTCCATGCCGTGGCTCGGCGAGAAGATGACGTTGGTGTTCGGGGCGTACGCGAACCAACCGCCGTCGGGTGCGCCGCCGAGGAACCACGACGAGTTGAGGAACAGGCCACCGAACAGGAAGCACCAGAAGCTGAACGCGTTCAGGCGCGGGAAGGCCACGTCTCGCGCGCCCACCTGGAGCGGCATGAGGTAGTTCATGAACGCCGCGCCGAGCGGCATGACGACGAGGAAGATCATCGTCACGCCGTGCATGGTGAAGACCTGGTTGTACTGATCGGCGTTGAGCACGGCGCCGCCGGGTCGGGCGAGCTGGAGCCTGATGAGGAGCGCCTCGAGCCCGCCAATGAGGAAGAAGGCGATGGCCGTGACGCCGTACATGATGCCGATGCGCTTGTGGTCGACCGAGGTGGCCCAGCTGCGCCAACCCTTCGCCTGCCCCGGACGAGCGAACACGCCCAGCGGCTGGTACTTCCCGTTGGTCGTGGGCTCACCGGACGGCAGGGCCAGCGGGCCCGGTGCTTCGACGATGGCCATCTACTTCCCCCCGTTCGAGGTCGGCGGAGCTGCGTCCGCGGGGTAGGGACCGAGGGTCGACAGGTAGGCGATCAGATCGTCGATCTCCGTCTCGCTGAGGTTGAGGTTGGGCATGCCTCGCTGCTTGTCGGCGGCCATGGGCAGGAGCGTCGTCGGGTTGCGGAGCCAGGACTCGAGCTGGTTGCGGTTGAACACCAGCTTGCCGTCAGGCCCCGGCACGTAGAGGTCGAACTGAGCGCTGGCGAACACCGTGCGGCTCATGAGGTGCGTGAGGTTCGGCGCGTGCCCGGCGACCAGTGCGGCCTTGCCCTCGACCTCGTTCACACCGTTGATCTGGTGGCAGCTCGCGCACTTGCCCGAGAACGTCGCGAGGCCCAGCGCGGCATCGGTGCCGCTGGCGGGCGTCGCGGCCGGCTTCTGCTGGTCTTGGAGCCACTTGTCGAAGTCGGCCTGCGACAGCACGACGGCCTTGGCCCGCATGTTGGCGTGGGACAGACCGCAGAACTCCTTGCACTGCCCGTAGTACTCGCCGACCTTGTCGGCGCGGATCTGGGTGGTCTGCACGCGACCGGGCACCGCGTCACGGGTGCCAGCGAGCTCGGGGATCCAGAAGCTGTGGATCACGTCTCGGGACTGGATGTCGAGCTGCACGTCCTGCCCGACGGGGAGCACGAGCTCGTTGGCGGTGACGATCTCCGGGTTGCCGTCGCCGTTCAGGTCGTACTCGTAAGACCACCACCACTGCTGGCCGTAGACCTTCACGTGCATCGCGTCCTTCGGCGTCCGCGAGATGTCGAGGATCGTCACGACGGTCGGGATGGCGACGGCCACGAGGATGATGAACGGCAGGATCGTCCAGGTGATCTCGGCGATGAAGTTGCCGTGGATCTGCTTCGGGTCATCGACGCCGGCGCTGGCTCGCCTGTGCCCGGTGACCATCACGACGATGAGCAGGGCAGCGACGATCACGCCGACGACGCCGGCGGCGATGAACACCGGGATCTGGAGGGTGTTGATCTTGTCGGCCGTCTTGCCCGAGGGGTGGAACACGTCCTGCTTCGTCTTCCCGCAGGAGGCGAGGACGAGCAGGCCGAGCAGCAGCGGCAGGCGACGAAGGCGGGAGCGCATCGTTGTGAACATTTGCACGATCAGTTGGTGGCCGACGACTCGGTGGGCGCCGGGCTCGACTCGGGGGCTTGGCTGGATGGCTGCTGCTGGCGGCGGTCAGCCGGGTTCGACTTCGGCTCCTCGGTGTGCTTCTCGAAGGTCCGTGAGCCTTCGGCGGCACCGATGATGCCGCCGGCGATCACCCCGATCGAGCCGAGCGCGATCACGACAGCCACGATCGTGCGCGCCGCCTTGGGAGATGCTGCGATCACGAAGGCCGCGACCAGCACGAGGCTGGCGAAGCCGATGGCGGCGGCGGACGCGGCGTTGCTCGAGAGCGCGAGCAGCACGCGGGACACGCAGAGCACCAGCACGACGATGCCGATGGCCCCGAACACCGGGATCTCGATCGGGTACATCAGCCGGTTGCGAATGCGGCGGTTCGTCTCGTGATCACCCGTGGCGCGGTCGGCCCACGACGAGATCATCCACTCGAGCAGGACGACCAGCGCGACGATCAGCCCCAAGAGCACGAGCAGCGAACCGGTGACGAGGCCGACCGCGACGACGGCGGCGGCGACGGCGCCGATGGCCGGCCAGTAGCGAGCACCCTGAGGGGCCTCGACCTGAGGCACGTGCTCGGCACCGGCCAGCTGCTGCACGGCCTCGGCGTCAGCGTCGCGGAAGGCGAGCAGCGCGCCGCCGACGAAGAACGCAACCGCGCCGGTCATGACCAGCACCATCACGCCGACGTGGTCGCCCACACCGCCACCCTGCCCCAACGTGAGGACGCCGTTGAGCCCGCCCCGGCTGCCCAAGCCGTAGACGGCCGCGCCGACCGCGGCAAGGGTCCCGAGGAAGAAGAAGTACTTGGATCCGGTGGTGAGCATCGAGTCCTACTTCGTGACGAAGATCGTGTACCAGATCACCGCGTAGACGGCGACCGTGACGTACCAAAAGATGGCGGCGGCGGCGACACCCTCCCGATCGCGGCCCGAGTACTGGCCGCCGAGCGTCCGGAAGGCCATCAGCCCGAGGAACAGCAGACCCGCTCCGACCATGGCGAGGTGCATGGTCATGATCGTGTAGAAGAGCACGCCCACCGATGAGCGGATCGGCATCGCGATCTGGGTGAACGCGAACGCCATGGCGTTGACGTGGGCCAGGCCGAGCAGCACCGTGAGGCCGAGCGCGATGTACGTGTTCCGGCGGTCGTCGTTGGCGATCGCGTAGACGGCCCACTGCACCAGCACCACCGACATCGCCAGGGTGACGAGGCCCATGTTGCCGGGGACGAGCGGGATGCTGACGCGCTCGGGAAGCCACGCGCCGGTGGCCGCGTGGGTGAGCGCCCGCAGGTGGATGTAGTAGCCGAGCACGCCGGCGAACGCCATGACGACGCCGCCGAGACCGAGGACGGTACCGATCAGCAGCACGCGCGGCCGGGCCGGCGGTGGAGGCGGCGGTGTGCCGAGATCAACATCGGCGCCGACCATCGCGACGGTCATGACTGTCCCTCCCGCGCACGGAGCAGGTCCTCCCGTGCGTCGAGCAGAGGCGCGGCCGAGGCGACGGTGACCGCGCCAGCGTCTGCGGCCCACTCGAGCGTGAAGCCGTCCCACGGGTCGGTCTCGACGACGGAGCCGCGGCGAGCCAACGAGGACGCCAGGTTGACGACGAAGACCAGGACCCCGAGGAGGAGCAGCACACCGCCGATGAACGACACGACGTTGAGGGCTTCGACGCCGTCGCGCGGGGCCTGGGTGAGGAGCGAGCCGTGTGGCTCGTCGAGGAACCCGCTGATGAGGTCGGGGAGCGAAAGGGCGATCGTGCCGAGCAGGAGGAGTCCGGCGGTGAGGAGGCCGAGCCCCTCCTTCAGCGGTCGGGTGACGATCTGCGGCCACCAGTAGTGGACGGCCCCGATCACGGCGATGGTTGCCGCACCGAGCACGTAGTGGGCGACGCTCGAGTCCGCGGTGGTGCCCACCAGATCGAGCGGCGTCACCACCCGCACCGCGCCGGCGGCCACCCCGGCCAGCAGCATGAGCAGGGCCGAGATGGCGAAGAGCAGCGGGCTGGCGATGCGGATGCTGCCGCGACGCAACGTGTCAGCGAGGCCGCCCGCGATGACGAGGAGCGGCAGGAGCGCCGCGACGGCGACGCCGATGTAGAGCGCCTGCTTCGTGAGCTCGGGAGCGAACTGGGTGGTCTCCGCCCCGCCGAACTGGGCGAAGGTCCACGCACCGAACGAGAGGGCACTGAACGCTCCGATCGCACCGATGACGACACCGTGGTGGCGCAGGCGGTTGCGGGAGAACACCGGCACGACATCGGCGGCAAAGCCGAGCACCGGGATGCCGGCCGCGTAGACCGTCGGCTGGGTGACCGTCCAGCGCAACCAGCCGTCGATCTGGAAGTTCGAGCCCACCGAGAAGACCCGGTAGCGGTGGTCGACGTAGAGCAGCACGAGCAGGCCGAACAGCAGCCCGAGGGTCGCGATCCAGATGACCGCGGCAACGAGCACCGACCATGCGAACGCAGGCGCCCTGTCCAGCGTGAGACCCGGCACGCGCAACGCCAGCACCGTGGTGGCGACGCACACCGACGCAAGCCCGAGCGCGACGACCACGAGTGCGAGGGAGGCGAGGAACAGGTCGACGCCCTTGTCGTTGCCCCCGAACGGCCCACCGTTGATCAGGTACGACGTGACGACCATGCCGCCGCCGATGAGGTAGGCCCAGAACGCAGCCGCCGCGGCCCTCGGGAAGGCGATCGTCGAGGCGCCGACCTGGCGGGGCACGACGATCGTCGCGACACCGAGCAGCGCCGGGAGGAGGAAGAGGAACACGCCGCTGACGCCGTGGAGCGACAGCGTCTGGGCGTAGTTCTTGCCGTCGAGGACGTTGTAGTGCGTGGTGTCGAAGCGCTCGACGCCCAGGAGCACACCGGCCACACCGCTCACCAACAGGAACACGATCGACGCGCTGATCCACAGCCGGCCGATCACGAGGTGGTCGCCGGTGCCGAACACGCCGAGCAGCCCACCATCGGTCCGCGGCGTCGCCGGCTCTGGTGGTGGCCCGCCGGGCGCGGGCGCAACCTCGGCCGTCTCGGGCCGGGTCTCCGTCATCGCCATCCGTGGCTCCGGACTTTCTGCATCACCGTGTCTTCCCCGTGGTCGAGCTGCGCTAGAGGCCTGAGCGCAGGAGCTGGTCAGCGGCCATGGCACCGAACAGAAGCGTGATGTAGGTGATCGAGTACCCAAAGAGGCGCATCGCCTTCTGGGGGGTCGCATCGCGGGTGAGCTGGAACGAGAGCCAGGTGAACAGCCCGCCGAGGACGATCGCCGCACCGAGGTAGAGGTTGCCCATGGCAGCGACCGGCGAGAACAGCACCGTGCAGGCCCAGAGCACCACCGTGTAGATGAGGATGCGGACCGAGGTGGCCCGCAGGCTCACGACCGCGGGCAGCATGGGCACGTCTGCAGCCGCGTAGTCCTCGCGGTAGCGGATGGCCAGCGCCCAGAAGTGCGGCGGGGTCCAGTAGAAGATGATGGCGAACAGGACGATCGGTGCCCACCCGAGCGAGTTGGTGACCGCAGCCCAGCCGACGAGGACGGGCACAGCACCGGCGGCGCCGCCGATCACGATGTTCTGGCTCGAGGAGCGCTTCAGCCAGAGGGTGTAGACGAACACGTAGAAGAGGCAGGCGCTCACCGCCAACACCGCGGACAGCAGGTTCACCGTCGCCCAGAGGAAGAAGAAGGCCGCGGTCTCGAGGCCGATGGCGAAGACGAGGGCGCTGCGCGCCGTGATCACGCCGGTGACCAACGGGCGGTTCTGGGTGCGCTTCATGATGCTGTCGATGTCGCGGTCGACGTACATGTTGATGGCGTTGGCGCCGCCGGCCGCCATCGTCCCACCAAGCACCGTCGCGACCATCAGCCACAGCGACGGAAGGCCCTTGGCGGCGACCACCATCGTGGGCACGGTGGTCACCAGGAGCAGCTCGATGATGCGCGGCTTCGTGAGCGCGACGTAGGCAGCAGCGCGAGAGCGCAGGGGAAGCCGAGCGGACTGGTGCATGCCGGCGATGACACTAGGTCTTGCCGCGAACTGCCACCAAAGTTGGCGCTGCTGGCATCTCGGGGGCGGGGTGCGCGACCCTCGTCGGTGGTGCAGCTGCCCATACTCTCCCCCGTCTCGTACCGGCGCATCACGCTCGCGGCGCTGGTGGCGCTGGCGTTCATCATCGTCACCGGC
>JBEEGB010000551.1:0-8541 GCA_041166585.1 Acidimicrobiaceae bacterium | reverse complement strand
GTTCGAACCGATGAAGCCGGCCCCGCCCGTGACAAGACACCGCACCTCTTCTGTCTACCTCAGTCCGTCGTCCAGCCGGAACCTGAGGGATGCTCGATGTCACTGGGGGTGGGTGGGATGAGGGGGTGCTGCTGCCGAGGACGTGTCCGGTGTGTGGGCGGGCGGGTGATGCGCCGTGCGGGGTGTGCGCGGCCGGGCTGGAGCGGGCGCCCGCGCTTCCTCCGCCACCCGAGGTGGATCGCTGCGTCGCCCTGCTGGTCTACGAGGGCGCCGGCCGTGAGCTGGTGGCGCGCCTCAAGTACCGCAACGCCCGCAGCTCGCTGCCCTGGCTGGCCTCCGCGCTGGCCTCGTTGGTCGATGCACGGGCCGTCGACGTCGTCACCTGGGTGCCCACCACAGCAGCGCGGCGCAGGGCTCGCGGCTTCGACCAGGGCGAGCTGCTGGCCCGAACGGTCGCCAGGCGGCTGCGCCGCCCGTGCCGCGCGTTGCTGCGCCGTGGTCCCGGTCCGGCTCAGACCGGGCGGTCTGCGCTCGAACGACGCCGGGGTCCCGCGCTGCTCGCCACCACCCGTGCCGCGGGCGCGAGGGTGCTCGTCGTGGACGACGTCGTGACGACCGGCTCGAGCATCACGTCCGCCGCTCGCGCGCTGCGCGCCGCGGGTGCGGCAGAGGTCTCCGCGCTCGCCGCGGCGCGAACTCCGCTCAAGCGACCGCATGGGTCATCCGACACCCCAGGTGTATGACGGTCACCCGCGTGTTGCCTGCCGGCCTGCTCCACCTGCTCGACCTGGCTGAGCCGGTCGTGCGTCCCGACGTGGTCGCCGCGGCGCGGGCTCGCCTCGAGCGCGACGGGTCGGTGAGCGCGCTGATCCTCGCCGGCGTGCTGCTCGAGCACACGCGGTTCGCGACGAGGTTCTGATGACCCGGCCGCGAGCTCCGGGTCTAACCTGGGATGACTGAAGCCGAGCGATAGGGGCCCCGCGTGGAGATCACCGTCAGCAGCCGGCACACCGAGGTCTCCGAGGCCTTGCGAGCGAGCACGATCGAAAAGATCGGCCGCATGAGCAGGTTCCTCGAGGGGATGGACCGGGCCGAGGTGCACTTCTCCGAGCACCGGAACAAGCGCAACGCTGACAAAGAGGTGTGCGAGGTCACGCTCGAAGGACATGGCCACCACGTTCGGTGCAAGGTCTCCGCGCCCGACGGCTTCGCCGCCGTCGACCGAGCGGTCGAGAAGCTCGAGCACCAGCTGCACAAGCTCAAGACGAAGCTCCTCAAGGCCAAGCGCAACCAGAACGGTCACCGTCGCACCGCCGATCGATCGAGGTCCGTGGCCGAGGACCTGCTCGCCACGGACGGTGTCGCGACCGCGGTGCTCGACGACCTCGACGATGACGACGAGCGGACGTCCTCGCCGCGCATCGTGAAGTCGAAGCGCTTCACGATCAAGCCGATGACACCCGACGAGGCGGTCCTCCAGATGGACCTCCTCGGCCACGACTTCTTCTTCTTCACGAACGCTGACACGGAGCGTGCCGCAGTGGTCTACCGCAGGTCCGACGGGGACGTGGGCCTCATCGACGAGGCGTGAACCAGCGCTCAGACGGGTGCTGTGGTCACGATCAGCGGCAATTCCTGGAATGACTGGTTCGGAAGAACTGCTCAATCGCGGCTTCTCGCTGCCGATCGAACTACCCTGAGCGAACTAGTTGCCGGGCAAGGAGCACCGAATGGTTGACGATGGCCGCGATGACCTCGCTGCCGACGCGATCCGGGTCTTGATCTGTGACGACCATGCCCTTTTTCGGAGGGGCCTCATCATGGTCCTCGAGTCGGAGAAGGGCATCGAGGTCGTCGCCGAGGCCGAGGACGGCGAGGAAGCCGTCCGCAAGGCGGAGGACACCGCCCCCGATGTCGTGCTCATGGATGTCCGCATGCCCCGCATGTCCGGCATCGAGGCCACCCGAGCCATCGCCGAGGCGGTGCCGACCGCCAAGATCCTGATGCTCACGGTCAGTGACGACGAGGAAGATCTCTACGAGGCGGTCAAGGCCGGCGCCACCGGCTACCTGCTCAAGGAGATCTCGATCGAAGAGGTGGCGAACGCCATCCGTGCCGTGGTGACCGGCCAGAGCCTCATCTCGCCGTCGATGGCGTCGAAGCTGCTCAGCGAGTTCAACAACCTCGCCAAGCAGGCCCAGCAGAAGGTGCTGGTGCCCAAGCTCACCGATCGCGAGCTCCAGGTGCTCAAGCTCGTCGCCCAGGGCATGAGCAACCGCGAGGTGGCCGAGGACCTGTTCATCTCCGAGAACACCGTGAAGAACCACGTCCGCAACATCCTCGAGAAGCTCCACCTGCACTCCCGGATGGAAGCCGTCGTCTACGCCGTCCGAGAGAAGCTCCTCGACATCCACTGATTTCGCTCGGAAAGGAAACCTTTCCGAGCGAGGAAACGGCGTCGACCTTTGGTCGACACTGAGGGTCTCCGGTCGATCAGCCGGCGGAGCCGGCTTGATCGACAGACGAGGGGGCTCCGGCGGAGCCTCTGCCCCCTCGAGCTCCCCCGCGATCGCGCAGGCCCGCATCCGACAGCGAGGTCATCCCGGGCTGATCTCCTGGAGACCTCCCGGTAGGCTCCCTGACCTCATGGGTGTCTTTGATCGTGTGCTCCGTTCGGGAGAAGGCAAGAAGGTCCGGGCTCTCGCCAGCCTGGTCCCCGACATCAACGCGCTCGAGCCCGAGCTCAGCGCGCTGTCGGACGATGCGCTGCGGGCCAAGACGGGGGAGTTCCGCCAGCGGCTCGATCGGGGCGAGAGCCTCGATGACCTGCTGCTCGAGGCGTTCGCGGTCATGCGCGAGGCCTCCTCCCGGGTGATCGGCCAGCGCCACTTCGACGTGCAGCTCATGGGCGGGGCGGCGCTGCACTTCGGCTGGGTGGCGGAGATGAAGACCGGCGAAGGCAAGACCCTCGTCTCGACGCTCCCGGCCTACCTCAACGGCCTCACCGGCCGGGGCATGCACATCATCACGGTCAACGACTACCTGGCGAGCTTTCACGCCGAGTGGATGGGCCGCATCCACAACTGGCTCGGGCTGAGCGTCGGCCTCATCATCCCCGGCGACTTCGACAGCGACTTCAAGCGTGCGCAGTACGCCGCCGACATCACCTACGGCACGAACAACGAGTTCGGCTTCGACTACCTCCGCGACAACATGGCGATGTCGATGGAGCAGAAGACCCAGCGTGGCTTCGTGTACGCGATCGTCGACGAGGTCGACTCGATCCTGATCGACGAGGCCCGCACCCCGCTCATCATCAGCGGGCGCGTCTCCGACGCGGCGAAGCTGTACTACAAGTTCGCCTCCATCGTCCGTGGCCTCAAGCGGGACGAGGACTACGAGGTCGACGAGGAGAAGCGGGTCGTCTCACCGCTCGAGCCCGGCATCGAAAAGGTCGAGCAGGACCTCGGCGTCGACAACCTCTACGACGGCGTGGCGCAGAACCTCGTCCACCAGCTCTCCGCCGCCCTCAAGGCGAAGGAGCTCTACCACCGCGACAAGGACTACATCATCCAGGCCGGCGAGGTGAAGATCGTCGACGAGTTCACCGGCCGTGTGCTCGAGGGCCGGCGCTGGTCCGAGGGCCTGCACCAGGCCGTCGAGGCCAAGGAAGGCGTGCGCATCAAGGAGGAGAACCAGACGCTCGCCACCGTCACGCTGCAGAACTACTTCCGGCTCTACGAGAAGCTCGCGGGCATGACGGGCACGGCGGAGACCGAGGCATCCGAGCTGGCCAGCACCTACACGCTGCAGGTCGTCCCGATCCCCACGAACAAGCCGATGATCCGGATCGACGCCGCCGACCTCATCTACCGCGGCGAGGACGCGAAGTACGAGGCCGTGGTCGAAGACCTCGTCGAGCGCCACGAGACCGGACAGCCGGTGCTCGTCGGCACCGTGTCGGTCGAGAAGTCCGAGAAGCTGTCGCGCCTCCTCGAAAAGCGCGGCATCGAGCACGAGGTGCTGAACGCGAAGCAGCACACCCGGGAGGCGATCATCGTCACCCAGGCCGGCCGGCTCGGCTCGATCACCGTCGCCACCAACATGGCCGGACGTGGCGTCGACATCCTCCTCGGCGGCAACCCCGAGGGCCTCGCGGCGCGAGACGTCGTCGCGGAGGGCCTCGACCCCGAGAGCGACGAGGGCAAGGCCCGTTACGAGGTGCTGCTGCGCAAGCACGAGGTGGAGTGCCAGGCCGAAGGCGACAAGGTCCGCGAGCTCGGCGGGCTCTACGTGCTCGGCACCGAGCGCCACGAGAGCAGGCGCATCGACAACCAGCTCCGCGGCCGCTCCGGCCGTCAGGGCGACCCCGGCGAGAGCCGGTTCTACCTCTCCCTCGAAGACGAGCTGATGCGCATCTTCGCCACGGGCGCCATGTCGTGGGTGATGACGAAGGCACTCCCCGACGACGTGCCCATCGAGGCCCGCATGGTCACCAAGGCCATCGAGCGCGCCCAGAACACGGTCGAGCAGCGCAACGCGGAGATCCGCAAGAACGTCCTCAAGTACGACGAGGTGATGAACGAGCAGCGCAAGGTCATCTACAAGCGCCGCGACCAGATCCTCCAGGGCGCCGACCTGCGGGAGGAGGCCATCGAGTACCTGGCGGACGCGGTCGAGTCGACCATCAGCACCTACTGCGTGAGCGACTACAGCGAGGAGTGGGACGTCGAGGGCCTGGTCAACGACATCGCGCAGTTCTGGCCCAGCCAGATCACGGCCTCGATGATGACCGAGCAGTGCAGCAGCACCGACGAGCTGTACCAGCTCTTGATGGGTGAGGCCACGGGCTACTACGAGCAGCGCGAGCAGGAGCTCGGCGCCGAGACGCTGCGCGAGGTCGAGCGCCAGGTGATGCTGCGCATCATCGACCAGAAGTGGCGCGAGCACCTCTACGAGATGGACTACCTCCAAGAGGGCATCCACCTGCGGGCCATGGGCCAGAAGGACCCGCTGGTCGAGTGGCAGCGCGAGGGCTACGACATGTTCGGGCTGATGATGCACGGCATCGCGCAGGACTTCGTGAAGTACGTGATGCACGCGCAGGTCAGCGTGCAGGCCGAGGGTCAGACGGAGCAGGCGGCCGTCTCGAACGTCAGCTACTCGGCGCCCGAAGATCCCTCCACGGCCAGCTCCACGTTGCGGGAGGCCGCCAGGGCACAGGCGCTGGGCGAGGGCGCGCCCCCTGAGGCCGTGAAGCCCGAGGAGCCGGTGGTGAACACGCCGATCGTGAAGAGCGAGTGGGACAAGACCTCCCGCAACGCGCCGTGCCCGTGCGGGTCGGGCAAGAAGTACAAGATGTGTCACGGCCGCTGAGCGCGGCACACTGGCCAGGTGCGCGACTTCTCTGATGACATCGGTGAGCTGAGACGGCGCCTCGCCGAGGCCGAGCAGTACCTGCGCGTCGACGAGCTGCGAGCACGACGTCCCCAGCTCGAGACCGAGGCGTCTCGCCCCGATCTCTGGGACGACCCCGAAGCCGCGAAGCGGGTGAACGGTGAGCTGGCCTCGGTCAACGGCGATCTCGAGCTGTTCGGCAACCTCGTGGCGCAGGTCGACGACGCCGAGACCTTGGCCGAGCTTGCACGCGAGGAGGGCGACGAGAGCCAGGAACCGGAGATCGCGGCAGGGCTCGGCGCGGTCGCCAAGCGGCTCGACGAGCTCGAGCTGCGGTCGTTGTTCTCGGGCGAGCACGACGAGCGCGACGCGCTGTGCAGCCTCTCATCGGGGGAGGGCGGCGCTGACGCGCAGGACTGGACCGAGATGCTCCTGCGCATGTACCTGCGCTGGGCCGAGAGCCACGGCTTCGAGGTCGAGGTCGAGGACACGACGCCTGGTTCGGAGGCGGGGTTGTCCTCCGCCGAGTTCGTGGTCAAGGGCCGGTACGCCTACGGCTGGCTGAAGGCCGAGCGGGGCGTGCACCGGCTCGTGCGCATGTCGCCCTTCAACGCGCAGGGCAAGCGCCAGACCGCGTTCGCCGCGCTGGCGGTCGTGCCGATGCTGCACGACTCCGACACGGTCGACGTGGAGATCGACGAAGCCGACATCGACATGCAGGTCTTCCGGTCGTCCGGCGCGGGCGGCCAGCACGTGAACAAGACGAGCTCAGCGGTGCGGCTCATCCACAAGCCGACCGGCATCGCCGTGTCGTGCCAGGTGGAGCGCAGCCAGCTCCAGAACCGGGCGAAGGCGATGCAGATGCTCAAGGCTCGCTTGGCAGACGTCGAGCGCCAGCGCCGCGAGGACGAGCTGAACGCGATCCAGGGCGAACAGCAACGGGTCGGCTTCGGCAGCCAGATCCGCAGCTACGTGCTCCAGCCGTACCAGATGGTGAAGGACCTGCGCACCGAGCACGAGACCGGCAACGTCGAAGGCGTCCTCAACGGCGACCTCGACCCGTTCATCGAGGCCTACCTGCGCTGGCAGCGGGCTGGCGCCACCAGTGGGCGCTGACTAGCCCGGATCCGCCCTTGAGAATGACCCGCGCGGGCTATTGCTCTCCACGATTGCGTTAGACACACTCTGTGAGAGGGCAACTACGAAGCGTAGGGGTGAACGCTTCCTCGAGCTGGGGAGAAGTTCATGTTCGGACGAGGGGTGTCGTGGCAGCGCCGGGCGCTGGGAGCAACGGCAGCGGTGGCGGCCATCGCCACGCTCGGTGCCGGTCCCGTGCTGGCCGAGAAGGGTGATGGCGGCAAGAACGACAAGCAAGAGCTCGTGCACGTGATCGTGCGCCTCGGAGACGGCGTCTCGGTCAACTCGAAGAAGCTCATGAAGCAGTTCGACGGCAAGCTCGAGGCCGATCTCGCTCCGATCGGGGGCTTCGCGGGCTTCATCCCCGCCGACAAGCTCGACGACCTCCGCGCCGTGGCCGGCGTGACCGAGGTGACCGCCGACGTCTCGCTGAACTGGAACCCCACCGATCCCGTCGCGACGACGAGCGGCGATGACACGTCCGGGTTCGTCGACGGCGACTTCGGCCGCAAGGGTGCCTCGGTCAGCTACGACCGGCTCGACCTCACCGCGGTGAACAAGATCATCGGCGCGAACGCCGCGCACAAGGCCGGCTACACCGGCGCAGGCGTCGACGTGGCGCTCATCGACACCGGTGTCAGCCCCGTGGCCGGCGTCGGATCTGTCCTCAACGGCCCCGACCTGTCCTTCGACTCGCAGCAGCCCGGGTTCGAGTACCTCGACGGCTACGGGCACGGCACCTACCTCTCCGGCATCATCAACGGCTCGGGCGCCGGCGTCGACGGCGTCGCGCCGGGTTCGCGCATCGTGAACGTCAAGGTCGGTGCAGCCAACGGAGCGGTCGACGTCTCCCAGGTGATCGCAGGCATCGACTGGGTCGTGCAGCACCGCTCCGACCCCGGCGTCAACATCAGGGTGCTCGTCCTCGCCTACGGCACCGACAGCGTCCAGCCCGCCGACGTCGACCCGCTGGCGTACGCCGTCGAGGTCGCATGGCAGCACGGCATCGTCGTCGTGGCCGCCGCCGGCAACCGCGGCACCGCATCGCCGCTCGACGATCCCGCCATGAACCCGTACGTGATCGCCGTCGGCGCGAGCGAGCCGCAGGGCACGTTCAGCACGGCCGACGATCTCGTGACGACCTTCACCAACGGTGGCACCGTCGCCCGCCGGCCTGACCTGGTCGCCCCTGGGCGCTCGGTCGTGAGCCTCCGGGTGCCGGGTTCCTACATCGACCTCAACCACCCTGAGGGTCTCGAGCCGGACGGCCTGCTGCGCGGCAGCGGCACCTCGCAGGCCTCCGCGGTGGTCGGCGGCAGCGCCGCGCTGCTGCTCCAGGCGCAGCCGTCGCTCACGCCAGACCAGGTGAAGGCGCAGCTGAAGAAGACCGCCATGTCGCTCCCGCTCGCCGACCCGGTGACGCAGGGCGCCGGCCAGATCTCGATCAAGCGGGCCATCAAGAAGAACCAGGTGTCCGCGACGAAGGCCGCGCAGACCTGGCCCCTCGGCACCGGCACCGGCAGCCTCGAGGCCGCGCGGGGGACGTCGCACGTCGAGATGAACGGCGTGCCGCTCATCGGCGAGTTCGACATCTTCGGGATGCCCTGGGACGGTCAGTCGTGGAGCGGACAGAGCTGGAGCGGCCAGTCGTGGTCGGGCGGCGTCTGGAACGGTCAGAGCTGGTCCGGTCAGAGCTGGAGCGGCCAGTCGTGGTCGGGTCAGTCGTGGTCGGGTCAGAGCTGGTCCGGTCAGTCCTGGAGCGGTCAGTCCTGGAGCGGAGTAACTTGGTCAGGCCAGTCCTGGTCGAGTGCAGGCTGATCGGACTTCACCGTGGCCGAGGGTGACCTCACAGCACCGCCGACGCTCGGCTTCTTCCGCCGGTACGGCGTCCACCTCCTCATTGCCGCGCTCGCGGCGGCTTCGGTCGCGATCGGCGTCGTGGTGTGGGACTGGGAGGTCGGCTCCCGAGACGCCGTCGTCACGTGGTGGGCGCTGGCCGTGCTCTTC
>JBEEGB010000550.1:0-3009 GCA_041166585.1 Acidimicrobiaceae bacterium | reverse complement strand
ACCTCGACGTAGCTGGGCTCGAACGGGTAGCCGGGGAGTGAGGCGAAGCGGTCGTCAGCGGTGCGCAGGATGTCCACGCTGCGACCCTACGATTCTTTCAGAGTCACTGCAACCAGTTCGCCAGCGCGGGCCGCTGCCACCCCGCGCCCACTGTGGACTCTGAGCCGTGCAGGACGGGATGCGAGCGTCCACAGTGGGCAGGCGCTTGAGTTCCTGGGACTCTGAGCCGTGAAAACCACGGGTCGATGTCCACAGAAGCGGCGACCCGAGCGAGTCCCGAGACCCGTCACAGGCCGGCAGTACGGTCGGGTCGATGGACGAGCAGCTCCCCGTCGGCCGGGTGATCGGCACCGAAGACGCCACGCCGCTCGAGTTCTGGGTGGCGGTGGCGGAGGGCCACTACCTGCAGCTCGATGACGTCGTGGCGCTGGAGCGCATGCTGCCGGGCGGAGCCGAGCCGGTTCGCATCTACGGCATCGTCGCCCAGGTGCGGGCGCGCCACGAGGGAGCGCGCTTCGACAGCGACGTCTTCCTCATCGAGCAGGGCGTCCTGCCGGCCGAGGTGAGCGAGTCGGCCCAGGTGCAGTCCACCCGCTTCGAGCCCGAGGTGTTCGTGCCCCCGCTCCCCGGGCAGGCGGTGCGCAAGGCCGTCGGCGACGAGCGGCACCAGGCGTTGTTCTTCGACGGGATGGACCGCAAGCTGCCATGCGGGCTCTCCCGCGACGACGAGCCGATGTACCTCAACTTCGAGTTCCTCGACGGAACCCGCGGTGCCCACGTGAACATCAGCGGGGTGAGCGGCGTCGCCACCAAGACCACGTACGCGACGTTCCTGCTCTACTCGATCTTCCACTCCCAGCTGCTCGGTGCCGAGGCGCACAACACCAAGGCGCTGATCTTCAACGTCAAGGGTGAAGACCTCCTCTTCCTCGACCACGCCAACACCAAGCTCGCACCCGAGCAGGCCGCCCGCTACGCCGCGCTCGGGCTCCCGGTGGGCGCGTTCGCCAGCCTCGGGGTGTGGGCTCCCCCCAAGCCGGGCGACCCGAACGCGGCGCCGAACGTCGGCGCGCGCGGACCGGGCGTGCGGTCGTTCTTCTGGACCATCGAGGAGTTCTGTCGCGACGAGCTGCTGGCGTTCCTGTTCGCGGACGCGGAGGACGACCGCCAGCAGTACACGATGGTCGTGCACAACGTTGCCGCGGAGCTGAAGCGGGTGCCGGCGTCGGGGGATGGCGCGGTCACGATCGACGGCACCCGCGTCACCACGTTCCGCCAGCTCGTCGACCTCATCGAGGAGCGCGTGCTGCCCGACCCCGACGGCCAGGCCGGGCCGTGGGCGGGGCGAGCCATCGGCATCGGCACGGTCAACGCGTTCGTGCGCAGGCTCTTCGGCGCGGTGCGCCACGTCGAGTCGCTCATCCGCGCCGACGTCGCCCGGCCCGACGAGCACGCCGTCGACTTCGAGGGCGCGCAGGTCACGGTCATCGACCTGCACAACCTCAACGACCGCGCGAAGCGGTTCGTGGTCGGCGTGATCTTGCGCAAGGCGTTCGACCGCAAGGAGGCGAGCGGCCAGGCCCATCCGTTGCAGTTCGTGGTGCTCGACGAGCTCAACAAGTACGCACCCCGCGAGGGATCGAGCCCCATCAAGGAGATCCTCCTCGACGTGGCCGAGCGGGGCCGGTCGCTCGGCATCATCCTCATCGGCGCCCAGCAGACGGCGAGCGAGGTGGAGCGACGCATCATCGCCAACTCCGCGATCCGCGTCGTCGGCCGGCTCGACGCCGCCGAGGCCGGCCGCGGTGAGTACGGCTTCCTGCCCGCGGTGCAGCGCCAGCGCGCGACCATCGTCAAGCCCGGCACGATGATCGTCAGCCAGCCCGAGCTGCCGGTGCCGCTGGTGCTGGAGTTCCCGTTCCCGTCGTGGGCGACGAGGGCGTCCGAAGCCGGAGCCAACCCCACGGCAGCCGCGGCGAAGCAGCCGGCCGATCCGTTCGAGGGGCTTCCCTCATGAGGTTCCTGCACACCGCGGACTGGCACGTCGGTCGGATGCTCCGCGGACGCAGCCGCGCCGAGGAGCACGTCGCGGTCCTCGCCGAGATCGCCGCGATCGCGCGCGAGCAGGAGGTCGACGCCGTGCTGGTGGTCGGCGACCTGTTCGACACCGCCGCACCGACACCGGAGGCCGAGCGCATCGTCTACCGCGCGCTGCTCGACCTGGCCGACACGGGGGCGACCGTGATCGTGCTGGCCGGGAACCACGACAGTGAGCGGCGCCTGCAGGCCATCGAGCCGGTACTCGAGCGCGGGCTCGTGATCACCCGACCCGTGTTCGCCAAGCCCGACGAGGGCGGTGTCGTCGAGGTCGTGTCGCGCGACGGGAGCGAGCGAGCGAAGGTCGCGTGCCTGCCGTTCCTGAGCCAGCGCTACGTCGTCAAGGCCGCTGACCTCATGGAGCAAGCCGCGTCCGACTCCACGCAGCAGTACGCGCAGCGCATGAGGCTGCTGCT
Source organism: Acidimicrobiaceae bacterium (assembly GCA_041166585.1). Lineage (GTDB taxonomy): Bacteria > Actinomycetota > Acidimicrobiia > Acidimicrobiales > JACDCH01 > JBEEGB01. The sequence continues at coordinate 496 of JBEEGB010000550.1, read as the reverse complement.
GGCGGCGCTCGCCGAAGGCTTCCGCGACGACACCGTGAACGTGATCGCCGCGCACTGCATGGTCGACGGCGCGACGGTCGCGGGCAGCGAGCGCACCGCCCACACGATCTTCGAGTACGCCGTGCCCTCCGTTGCCTTCCCGTCCAGCGCCCACTACGTCGCGCTCGGCCACCTCCACCGCCAGCAGGCCGTCGCCGGTCCCGGCCAGATCCGCTACTGCGGATCGCCGTTGCAGCTCGACTTCGGCGAGGTCGCGGACGCCAAGGGTGTGCTCATCGTCGACGCGAAGCTGGGGGCGCCGGCGGACGTCAGGCCCGTCCTGCTCCAGTCCGGCCGCCGGCTCGTCGCGCTCGAGGGGACGCTCGACGAGCTGCGGGCCCACGCCGGCACGACCGGAGACGCCTACCTCAAGATCAAGGTCCGCGAAAGGAGTCGGGTCGGGCTGGCCGACGAGGTGCGCGAGCTGTTCCCCGACGCGGTGGATGTGGTCGTCGAG
>JBEEGB010000549.1:0-3602 GCA_041166585.1 Acidimicrobiaceae bacterium | reverse complement strand
TGGTCACGAACACGGCAGCGTCGCTGCTGACGGCGCGACCGGGCGGAGCCGTGTTCTTCACCAGCGAGCGCCAGCCGGATGTCGCCGGCATGCAAGACCTCGTGTTGGATCTGCGCGGCACCGTCGTTGCACGCATGGCACAGCTCTTCGCGTTGCACCTGCGTCCGCACGGCGTCAGCTCGATCATGCTGTACCCGGGGTTCAGCCGCACCGACACGATCCAGCGCGGCTTCGACGAGGAGAACGACTACTTCGGCGGATGGACGCCCGAGGACTTCTACGCCAAGACCGCGTCCATCCACTACGCAGGTCGTGCGGTGGCCGCGCTCGCCGCCGACCCTGACCTGCTCGACCGCACGGGCTCATTGGTCACGTCGCACGACGCTGCCCTCGCGTACGACTTCACCGACGTGGACGGCACACGACCAGATCCCCAGTAGCGGCCGTCACTGGTCGAGACGTGCCTCGATCGCTTCGACCTTGTGGTGCAGCGCGTCGACCGCGCTGGGACGGTGGTCGAGCTTGATCACGACGCTCACCCGGGGAGCGGTCTCGCCGACCTTCTCGACGCACTGTTTGATGAGCGCCATGACCTCATCCCACTCGCCTTCGACGTTGGTGAACATCGCGTTGGTCTCGTTCGGAAGGCCGCTGGCGCGCACGAGCCGCACTGCCTCGGCAACCGAGGCGCTCACGGAATCTCCGGCACCGAGGGGCGTGATCGAGAAGGCAGCAATCATCCCCTGATCGTTGCACGCTCGCGGTGGCCCCTTCGAAGCAGGGTCAGCCGGCGGCTTCGAGCAGCTGGATGGCCTCTCCGTACTCAGCGCTGTTGCGGAAGAAGCGCACCGCGTACCAGACCGACCAACCCATGAGCAGCGCGGTGAGCGGCACGCCGGTGACGAGGTTGACGAGGATGAAGGCGTCGACGTCGCCTTGGCTCAGCGCGCTCATGCGCACCGCGCTGCGGAGGATGAGATACGCACCCCATGCCAGCGACACGCGGGTGAAGGCCCGCTTGAAGGTGTCCGAGCAGCGGACCTCTTCAGGGAACGGGTACGTCTCGGTGGCGAACACGCCGGCCAACGGCCTCCCGATGATGGCCGAGCCGACGAACGCCAGGCCGTACGCGCCGTTCACCAGCACGGGCTGGGCGAGGTAGACGATGGTGCTGTCGGAGGCGAGGCCGATGGCGGCTTGGATGAGGACGAAGCCGAGCCCGATGCGGGCCATGAGCCCGGGGCGATGGTGGTTGCGCTCCCACCGGTAGGCGGCGAACGACGCGATGGTCGACGCCACGATGCCAAGCAGGAGGCCCGACAGCTTGAACCCCACATAGAAGACGAGCATCGGCCCGAACGCGTCACGGGCGAACCGGGGTCCTGACCCGAGCAGGATCGTGCGAGTCGAGACCTCGGGAAGGTGGAAGTCGCCGTCAGGCGGGGCTGCAGTCGGTGCAACGTCGCTCATCTCCGAAAACTACGCGATGCCGCGGTCCTTTGGCATCGGCCGACGGTCGGATCTCGCCGTGCGACTCAGGTCCATCCACCGGGCTCGACGAGGGCATGGTCGAAGGCGAACACGATGGCGGCCGCTCGGTCTCGAAGGTCGAGCTTGGTGAAGATGTGGCCGATGTGGCTCTTCACGGTGCCGTCGCTGATGAACAGCTGCTCGGCGATCTCGGTGTTCGATGCGCCGCGGCCCATGAGACGGAGCACCTCGACCTCGCGGCTGGTGAGCTCGTCGAGCTTTGCTTGCTGCTGCGCGCGGGGGATGCCGGTCAAGCGGTAGGCCTCGATGACCTTGCCCGCGATCGCGGGATCGAGCCACGCACCACCGTGGGCGACGGCGCGCACGGCGGCGATGAGGTCCTCCCCGCGGGCGTCCTTGAGGATGAACCCGCTCGAGCCGGCGGCGAGCGAGGCGGCCACGATCTCGTCGTCGCCGAACGTCGTGAGCGTGAGCACGGGCGGCGCGTCGGCGCGCGACCGCACGCGCCGAGTGGCCTCGGTGCCGTCGACGTCCTTCATGCGAACGTCCATCACGACGATGCTGGGCGCCGTGGCGGCCACCGCCGCTTCGACCTCGGAGCCATCTGCGCACTCCGCCACGATCTCGATGTCCTCCTCAGGACCGAGGATGCGCGACAGACCAGCACGCACCAGCGGCTGGTCGTCGACGAGCACCACCCTGATCAGCATCGGCGCCCGGTCGACGGAGGCACGGGCGGCAGCAGGGGCAAGCGGGCCGAGACGTGCCAACCGCTGGCATCCGGGCCGGCGACACACGATCCCCCGAGCGCCGCGGCGCGCTCACGCATCCCGATGAGACCCATGCCCGCGCCCACGAGAGCGGGCGGTGATCCGTTGGTGCGGACCTCCACTGCAACCGGGTCGGACAGCTCCACCTGCACGGAGGCCCGGGCGCCGGGCGCGTGCTTGGCCGCGTTCGCCAACGACTCTTGCACGATGCGATAGATCGCCAGACCGACTGCGGGGTCGACGTCCGCGACATCGCCGTGGATCTCGAGGTCGACCTGCACGCCCGCAGCCTGATAGCCAGCGACGAGCGCGGGCACGTCCGAGGCCGAAGGCTGCGGTGCGTCGCTGGAACCGCTGCCGTTGGTGCTGAGCAGTCCCACCGTGCGCCGGATCTCGCCAAGGCTCGAGCGTCCGGCGCGTTCGGCCTCCTCGAGCGCTTCGGTGGCGCTCACGCTGTCGCCGCGAGCGACCGCCAACCGCGCCGCGGTCAGGTGGAGCATCGTGACGGTGAGCGAGTGAGCGATGACGTCGTGGACCTCGCGCGCGATGCGCTGTCGCTCAGCGGTCGTCGCCTGCTCGTTCAACACCTCTTGGGCCAGCTTCTCGTTCTCGAGCGCAACCACCAGCGTGCGGATGAACAGGCCGGCGAGCAGCGCGATGCCCACGCCGAACGACCACACGACTCCTGATCCGAAGTTGTCATCGACGACGAATCGTCCGACGGTGATGCCGAGCGCGGCAGCCGTCACCGCCACGATGTCGCGCCTCCGACCGATCGAGGCCGTCTGCCCGACCAACCACACGACGATCATCAACGAGCTCTGATCGCGGCCGTGTGGATCTGTCGCGCCGAGGGCCGAGCCGAAGACGTTGAGCGCGCCGAGCGGAACAAGCGCCCACACGGCCACAACAGCCGGAGACGGCGCCCACCAGAGCTGCACCACGAACGGGCTCACCCCTGCCGCGAGCAGCAACCCGAGCACGAGCGGGCGGTCCACGACGCCGAACGCGCCCAGGTACGTGAGCACTGCGATGGTCACGACTCCGATCGCGCCGGCGGAGCCGGCCAGCCGGGTCCATGGCGGCGCGTCGCCGGCGACGCTCGCCAGCTGCTCGTTCTGTCGCGGCGAGAGCGCTGCGCTCAGGCTGTAGGGCATCACGTCAATCCTCTCACCCCCGCCGATCCGTGCATCGGAGCGCAGTCGGGTTGTCCGGCTACGACCCCAGACCGGTGGGCCAGAAATAGCCAGCTGTGGTCCCGTTCACCCGCGAAGCCCTATTACGGTTGGGAGCTGATGGCTGGTCGCCGCTCGATCCCGAAGTCCGGTCCTGATGCCGCCG
>JBEEGB010000548.1:0-10337 GCA_041166585.1 Acidimicrobiaceae bacterium | reverse complement strand
CTTCTTGAGGCGAGCGAAGGCCGCCGACAGGGACACCGGCGGCTCGGCGTCGGTGGCGTCGATGACCTCGCCGAGCACCGCTCGCTGCTCGTGTTGGCCGCGGGGCGGATCGCGGAGCAGCAGCGCGCCGAACGCCAGGATGCCGGTCGGGACGGCGAGCAGGACGAAGACCCATCGCCATGCGTCAGGGCCACCGATCGCGGCGGCCACGGATCCGGCGAAGAGCGGCCCGAGCAGCTGACCGATGGGCCGCCCCGCGCCTTCGATCGCGAAGACTCGTGCGCGCGCACCGAGGGGGTAGGCATCGGCGATGAGCGATGACGCGTTCGGCAGCCGGCTCCCGATGCCGAAGCCGGTCCCGGTGAGCGCCACGCCCATGAAGAAGGCGTTGCCGATGACGCCGACCAGGCCGCAGCACGCAGCGACCAGCAGCGTCCCCGCGCTGATCACGCGGGTACGGCGAACGCGGTCGCCGAGTGCAGCGGCGGGTAGCGTCGTGAGCACGAGGGCCACGCCGACGAGGCCGATGAGCCCGAGGACGGCGGTGTTGCTCAGCCCGAAGGCAGCCTGGATGTCGGGCGCCAGCACGGTTGCTGCGGTCCGGGGGAACTCGTCGATGATGCCGATGAGCAACAGGACTCCGAGCAGCGACGTGCCACCGTCCCGAATCGCCGCCCGCAGCGGGAGCGGACGGTGCGACGGGAGCGCGGCCATCGATGTCTGCGCGAGCAGGCTCTCCTCGCCGTCCAGTTCACCCACGTCATTGGCACCCGACGAGCTGCGCATGATCCCCCCTCGAACGACACTAGTACGAAAACCGGATCAAATATTCAATCTTGGGGAGCCGCTCGAGGACGGGCGAGAAGGCCGCGCTCCGAGAACTCGGCCACGACCTTCTCTCCGAGCCCGTGCATCATGCGTGCGTAGACATCGGTGACCGCAGCCGGGTCGCTCCGCTCGAGAGCGGCCAGGACGGCACCGGTGCCCGCCCGCTCGACCTCCGCTGCGGCCGCAACCAGCGCGAAGAAGTCGCCGGGTACGAGCGCCGTCATGGATCGCAGGATGACCTTGACGCGTGAGGAGGCGGATGCCTCGACGACGGCCGCGTTGAAGGCCACGGACCGACGTCCCATCTCGGAGGGATCCTCGCTCCCGCGCCGCTGGCTCTGGATCTCGCGGAGCCTCGGGATGAGCGCACGGCTCGGGTCCCGTTCGAGCGCGCGCCGCGCCGCGAAGCCGTAGACCACGCCGAAGAGGTTGTAGTGGTCACGCACGGCCACCTCGTCGAAGCCCGCGATGAAGGCGCCGCGGTTCATCGCGATCGTGACCCAACCCTCCTGTTGCAGGATGATCAGCGCCTCGCGCACAGGGATCCGGCTCACGCCGAGGTCGGCCGCGATGTCGTCCTGCGGCACACGGTCCCCAGGGCGGAGCTCGCCGTCGAAGATGCGTCGACGGATGAGACGAGCGGCCTGCTCACCGCGGCTCTCGACCGCTCCGTCGAGTTCCATTGAAATATAATATATAGTCAATGGGAACGAGGGGGCTGACGGGGTTGAACGACACGCTCTACATCCACGGGACGCGTGGACGTCCGCTCGCCCCTTCCCGGCCGCCCGTAGGATTCGCCCTCGATGGCTGACTCCCGATCGACGAGTGGAAACGGAGCAAGCAGGGCGGTGGCAGCTGCGGCGCTCCCCTCTGTCGACCAGCGACGACAGCTCCACCGGCAGAGCAGTGGCGATCAGGCCTCGGGCTACATCCGGCAGCTGATCTTCGACGGGGAGCTGACGGCTGGGGCGCACGTCCCGCAGGACGACATCGCGCGGGACCTCGGCATGAGCCGCATCCCGATCCGCGAGGCCCTCATCGCCCTCGAGCGGCAGGGCTGGGTCCGCATCGAACGCCATCGTGGTGCGTTCGTCACGGGCCTCGATCGAGCAGCCATCCAGGACCACTACGAGCTGTACGGCCTCATCTATGGGTTCGCGGCGCGCCGTGCGATCGAACGCGACGACGGGCAGCTCGCCGACCGGCTCGGGGCCCTCGTGAAGATGGGTCGTGAGATGACCGGGGAACCGGCCCGCTTCGGTGAGGTCGCCCTCAGGTTCCACTCGGCGGTCATCCACGCGGCACGCTCCCCCCGCATCGACGTCGCCTTGCGGAGCCTGTCCGCGCTCGTACCTGGGGACTTCTTCACCTATGTCCCCGGCTCGGTCGACATCGAGCGCAAGGGGCTCACGAAGATCCAGCGGGCGGTGAAGCGCGGCGATGCCGACGCCGCCGTGGCCGCCTATGCCGGGATGATGCGCCCGATCGGCGACCTCGTCGTTGAGCTGTTCGAGCAGCGCGGCCTCTTCACGAACGAGGACACCAGCAGCTCGGTCTGAGGTCGTCTGCTCGGCGTTCAGTTGTTCGAACTACAGTTCAATCCAGTTGCTCGGCATGGAGCTGAGCGATGGACGAGGGGGAGGCGCCGTGCGCCCAGATGACTTGATCATGGTCAGCGTCGACGATCACCTGGTCGAACCCCCCACCATGTTCGACGCGCACATCCCCGAGAGGTTCCGCGACCGGGCACCGAGGGTGATCCGCCAGGACGACGGCTCGGACGTCTGGACGTTCAACGGCTCCGTCATCCCCAACATCGGGCTCAACGCCGTCGCGGGGCGCCCGCGTGAGGAGTACGGCATCGAGCCGACAGCCTTCGACGAGATGCGGCCGGGTTGCTGGAACATCGAGGACCGGATCAAGGACATGGACGCGGGCGGCCTCCTCGGCTCGATGTGCTTCCCGTCCTTCCCGGGCTTCGCGGCGCGCCTGTTCGCCGCGAGCGCAGACAAGGAGCTGGCGCTCGCGGTGCTCCGCGCCTACAACGACTGGCACGTCGACGAGTGGTGCGGCTTCGCCCCGGGTCGCTTCATCCCGATGGGCATCCCGGTGATCTGGGACGCGGAGCTGGCGGCGACCGAGGTACGCCGGCTCGCGGAGAAGGGCGTGCACTCACTGACCTTCAGCGAGAACCCGGCGACGTTGGGCTACCCGTCGTTCCACGACGCTTCTTGGGATCCACTGTGGAAGGCGTTGGTCGACACCGGCACCGTCATGTCGATCCACCTGGGATCGTCCGGGAAGCTGGCCTTCACCTCCGCCGACGCTCCCATCGACGTCATGATCACACTGCAGCCGATGAACATCTGCCAGGCCGCGGCCGACCTGCTCTGGTCACGGGTGATCAAGCAGTTCCCCTCGATCAAGATCGCCTTGTCCGAGGGCGGGACCGGCTGGATCCCGTACTTCCTCGACCGAATCGACCGCACCTACGAGATGCACCATCTGTGGACCGGCCAGGACTTCGGGGGGAAGCTGCCCTCGGAGGTGTTCCGCGAGCACTTCCTCACGTGCTTCATCACCGATCCCGTTGGCATCAAGCTCCGCCACGACATCGGGATCGAAAACATCGCATGGGAGTGCGACTATCCGCACTCGGACTCCACTTGGCCGGCCGCGCCCGAGGACCTGGTCGAAGCCTCGACCGACGTTCCCGACGACGAGTTCGACCGGATCACTCATCGCAACGCCATGCAGTGGTTCTCCTACGACCCGTTCGTACACGTCCCGAAGGAGCAGGCCACCGTGGCGGCCTTGCGGGCGAAGGCGGCCGGCCATGACGTATCCGTTCACTCGCTCGACAAGGGACGCTTCGAGCGCACGCACAACGGCGTGGACCTCGACACGATCTCGAAGGCCGCGACCGCTTGAGCGTCACATGCTCACGACGAACGCCCCGCGCACGAGGTCGTGCAGCTCGGCGAGAGCGAAGCCCTCGGTGTCATCCGGCGAGTCCGAGATGATGGCCGGGTCGGTCGCTTGAAACGCCGCGACGATGCCGGAGAACAGCCTCGCCAGGACGACGGGGTCGCCCCGGCGGAACGTGCCCGCTTCCTGACCTCGGCCGAACAGGGCGGCCTGCAGCTGCATGGCTTCGTTGAAGTTCGCGGCGACGACCGCGTCGACGTCGCGGTCGGTGGACAGCATGGCCGCGCTCGAGCTCTTCAGGTAGAGGCGCCCGAAGTGGGGATGCGAGCGGAAGAAGCCGACCTGGAAGTCGACGAGCTCGTGGAGCTGCGCGTCTGGCACTGACCGGCCGGGTCGCAGGACCTCGCGCAGCTCCGGCATGAACTCGTCGCCGCGGCGGACGAAGATCTGGCGGAACAGGTCGTCCTTGCTGTCGAAGAACGAATAGACCGATCCGACGGAGAACTCGGCGAGCTCGGCGATCTCCTTCAAGGTCGTCTCGTGGAACCCCTTGCGGCCGAAGATCTCCTCGCCTGCGTCGAGGAACTGTGACCGGCTCAGGTGCTGGTGGCGGAGTCGTCGCTGCTCTCGCCGGCTCTCGTTCACCTCGGTCGCGGGGGTCCCTGCCATGCGTCGGAAGGGTATTCGATCCGGTCCGAACGACTGAGCAGCGGTTTGAACTGTCGTTTACAGCGGGTCCATGGCGGGCGCGCGATTGCCACTTGCGTGAGACTTGATCAGATATACAATCTTTGCGAAGGCGTCCATAGTAATTACTAGGTTTTTCGCAGGAACCCGCGCCCCACTCGTCGAATGGGGACGCGAGCTGCCGATGGGGTCGCCGGGGGAGGTTCGATGTCAGGACGCGCTGCGGCCCTCGTGTTGACGGTGGCCATGTTCGCCAGCGGATGCGGTTCCGCCTTGAGCCCCGACCAGCTGGCGGCTGCGGACGGCTACGCCGGGACGCCCCCAACGAGGGCGACAGCTGGGGCGGGCGCGCAACCCGGTGCCGCTGCTGCCACAGCAGCACAGAACCAAGCGGCGGGCACTCCCACGGCGGGCCCAGCAGCCGCGCTCAGTGGCAACCCCGACCCGGGTGCGACCCCGATCGCGGCGCCGGCGCCCGCCGAGGGCAACGGCGGCGCCACCGACGTCGGTGTCACCGCCGACTCGATCACGCTCGGCACGATCACGACGCTCACCGGGCCGCTGCCCGGACTGCTGCGTGGCGCCGCGATCGGCACGCAGGCTTGCGCCGCGTGGGCAAACTCGCAGGGAGGTGTCTTCGGCCGGCAGCTGAAGGTCGAGGTGGGCGACGACCAGCTGAACGAGAACCAGGTGCGCGCCTTGGCGGAGAAGCAGTCGAACGAGGTGTTGGCCTTCGTCGGGTCGTTCTCGCTGTACGACAGCGCCATGGTCGAGCCGATGCAGAACCACGGTGTGCCCGATCTTGGAACTGCGCTCCAGTCCGAACGGTTCAACAGCCCACTCAACTGGTCACCCCAACCAGTCCCGCCGGGCTGGCAGACCGGCGGTCTCGCCTACCTCAAGAACGCCTTCCCGGACGCCAGCCAGGCCGTCGGGTTGCTCGAGGCGGACGTCGCGCCGACACAGAACGCCGGCATCAAGGCGGTCCTTGCCCAGCTCGGCATGAAGCTCGTGTACGAACAGAGCTTCGGAGCGACGACCACTGACTTCACCGCTCAGATCTTCCGGATGAAGACCGCGGGCGTGCGGTTCCTCATCGTCACGGGCGACTACAGCAACTACGTCAAGGTCCTGCAGAACGCCGATCAGCAGGACCTCAAGCTCGATGTGTTCAACCCCATCTCCAACGCATACGACCCTCGGTTCATCCAGCTGGCAGGCTCGCTCGCCGAGGGAACGATCATCTACAGCAACCAGGTGCTGTTCGACGGCGAAGACGCGGCGGCCGTGCCCGAGGTGGGCGAGTTCAACAGCTGGCTGAAGCGGGTGGACGCCGGCGCCAGTCCCGACGTCTTCGCGCTCTATGGATGGACGGCGTGCAAGATGTTCGTGCAAGCGGCGACCGCTGTCGGGCCGAACCTCACCCGCGAGGCGTTGAAGAACGCGCTGGCGAGCGTGACGAGCTTCGACGGCAACGGTCTGCTCGCCCAAGCGAACCCCGCGGGGAAGGTGCCGCCCACCTGTTACCTCATGCTGCAGGTGCACAGCGGTGGCTGGCAGCGACGCGACGATCCTGAGAGCGGCTTCCGCTGCGACGGCGAGTACCTGCGGCTGTGACGACCTTCTTGACCTACACGATCATCGGCCTGGTCGTCGGCGCCGTGTACTCGATCGCGGCGAGCGGACTCGTGCTCACCTACACGACGTCGGGCATCTTCAACTTCGCGCACGGCGCGATCGGGATGGTCTCGGCGTTCTCCTACTGGGAGCTGCGCGTTCACCGCGGCTGGCCGGCGCCGCTCGCGCTCCTCGTCGTGATCGTGGTGCTCGCGCCGTTGATGGGGTTGGTCATCGAGCGTTCCGTCGTTCGACGGCTTCGCGGCGCGTCGGTGGAGGTGACCCTCGTCGTGACGCTCGGACTCCTGCTCGCCCTGCTCAACCTCTCGTACTACGTGTGGGATCCAACGCTGGGTCGTCCGCTGCCACGTTTCTTCGACGGCTCGAAGGTCCGGCTGCTCGATGTCAACATCAGCTACCACCAGCTGATCGTCCTGGCCGTCGGATGTGTCGTAGCGATCGGACTCCGACTGCTGCTCGGTCGCACCCGCGTCGGGCTGGCGATGCGAGCCGTCGTCGACGACTCCGATCTGCTCGCGATGAACGCTGGTGATCCCGAGCGGGTCACCGCCTTCAGCTGGGCGCTGGGCGCCGCGCTCGCCGCGCTGGCCGGGGTCCTCATCGCGCCGCTCGTCACGCTGGACGCCCTCTCGCTCACGCTGCTCGTCGTCAATGCGTATGCCGCCGCCGTCATCGGCCGGCTGCGAAGCCTGCCGCTGACCTTCGCCGGCGGGCTCGGTCTCGGTCTCGTCGTGACCTACGCCACCGGCTACTTCCCTCAGACCGAGTCATGGGATCGGCTCGCGGCAGGGGTGCCGACGATCGCTCTCTTCATCGTGCTGATCTTCCTGCCCCCGGCGGGGGTGGCACGAGCGCAAGCCTCGTCGCGACGCGTTCCAGGACTCCCGAGCACGGTCGCGGTCACCGCGAGCGCAATCGCGTTCGCGGCCGCGACGGTCGTCGTGGCACGAGGCGCGACCTTGTCCAACCTGATCAGCCTCGGCGACGTGCTGGGCTTCGGCATCATCCTGCTCTCGCTGGTGCTCCTCACCGGCTTCGGTGGTCAGGTGTCCTTGTGCCAGCTGACGTTCGCGGGCATCGGCGCGCTCGCGGTGGGGAAGGTGGGCGCGAACCCGCTCGGCTTCCTCGTCGCCGCGTGTGGTGCAGGTGCGGTGGGCGCGCTGGTGGCGTTGCCCGCCGTCCGGTTGCGCGGCCTGTACCTCGCGCTGGTCACCCTCGCGTTCGCGCGGTTCGCGGACGTGGTCGTGTTCCCCAACTCGGCCGCGTTCGGTTCTGGGGATCGCCTCGCCGTGGATCGCTTCGAGCTCGGACCGGTTTCGTTCGCCGGCGAGCGGATCTACTTCGTCCTCCTCGGTGTCGTGTTCGCCGCGACCGCGGCGGGGCTCCTCACCCTTCGCCGCTCCTCGTTCGGCCGCCGTCTGTCGGCGATGAGTGACAGCCCTGCAGCGTGCGCGACGGTCGGCATCGACGTCACCCGCACCAAGCTGGCGGTGTTCGCGATCTCCGCAGCGATGGCCGGCGTCGGCGGTGGGCTGTTCGGTGGTCTCCACACCGGCGTCAGCGCGAACGACTTCACGATGCTGGGCAGCTTGACGCTCCTGCTCCTCGTCGTGCTCGGCGGGATCGGACACGTGAGCGGCGCGATCCTCGGGAGCGCGACGCTCGGCGTGATCGCCGCCATCAAGCCGGGCGTCGCGGAGCCGGTCCAACGGATCCTCGACCTCGCTCCCGGTGTCGTCGTCATGTTGGTGCTGGCGAGCGTTCCCGACGGTGTCGCCGGATGGTGGGGCCAACGCGTCGAGAGCATCCGTGCGTGGCGCCGGTCTGACCTTCGCTCCCCCACGCAGGAGGCTCGGACCGATGTCCAGCTTGTCGGTTGAGGATGTCACGGTCCGCTTCGGCGGTGTGGTGGCGCTGGACGCCGTCTCGCTGTCGGCCCCCGATGCGACGGTCACGGGCCTCATCGGCCCGAACGGCGCCGGCAAGACCACGCTGTTCAACGTCATCACCGGTCTTCAGGCCTCCGGCGCGGGCGCGGTGCGGCTCGGGGGCGAGGACATCTCGTCGCTGAAGGCCCATCATCGGGCTCGGCGCGGGCTGGCCCGAACCTTTCAGCGACTCGAGATGTTCGGCTCGTTGACCGTCCGGGACAACCTTCTCGTCGCCGCCGAGAGCCGCGGCGTCGCGTCGCCCCGTGCCGTCGTCGACGACATCCTCGCCCAGCTCGGCCTCCGCTCGCTCGCAGACACGCGAGCAAACGCGCTCCCCACGGGGACCTCACGCCTCGTCGAGCTCGGGCGAGCGCTTGCGACGGCACCCACGGTGCTGCTGCTCGACGAGCCTGCCTCCGGCCTCGACGACCACGAGACCGAGCACTTCGGACAGCTCCTGGTCGAGCTCGCCGCCGATGGTCTCGCGATCCTGCTGGTCGAGCACGATGTGGACCTCGTCATGCAGGTGTGCAGCACCGTGCACGTGCTCGACTTCGGAGTGCGCATCGCCTCTGGCGGCCCCGCAGAGGTACGCGAGGATCCTGGCGTGCAGGCCGCCTACCTCGGCGAGGAGGTGGTCGCGTGAACGCGCTCGAGCTGCGCGAGGTGCGCGCCGGCTATGGCCGCATCGAGGTCCTGCACGGGATCGACATCGCGGTGCCATCCGCGAGCGTGGTGGCGCTGCTCGGTCCGAACGGCGCCGGCAAGAGCACCGCATTGAAGGTTGCCAGTGGCCGCCTGGTCCCAACCACGGGTTGTGTGCACATCGCGGGCTACCACGTCAACGGCGCTCGACCGTCGGCCATCGCCGCGGCGGGAGTCTGCAGCATCCCCGAGGGGAGAGGCGTGTTCCCCAACCTCAGCGTCGAGGAGAACCTGCGGATCATGACCTACCGCGGCGTGGCGTTCGACGACGTCGCGACGCACGCGTACGCCCGGTTCCCCCGACTCGGACAGCGCCGCCGGCAGCTCGCCGGGACGCTCTCCGGTGGCGAGCAGCAGATGCTGGCGATGGCGCGGGCGTTGACGACCGATCCACGCCTGCTTCTGCTCGACGAGATCTCGGCCGGGTTGGCGCCGCTCGTGGTCGGCGAGCTCTTCGAGCTCGTGGGCGAGCTCGCGCGGAGCGGCATCGCCATCTTGCTCGTGGAGCAGTTCGCCCGCACGGCACTCGCCGTCGCCGACGTCGCCATGGTGCTGGCCCGAGGAACCGTCCAGGCCGTCGGAGACCCCGACGACATCCGCGCGGTGATGTCTGATGCGTACCTGGGAGGAGCCGCGTGATGCGGCGACATCACCAGCCGAGGGCTTGGCGCGGAGCCATCACGGCCGCGGTCTGCGGTGCTGTCATCGGGCCGTTGCTCGCTGGCCTCGCCGGCACGGCACACGCCGGTGACCCAGCCCTGGGCGCGTGGACGCTCAGCGCCGCCGCCCACGGCCAGGAGATCGTGCTCGCAGGACAGATCGACGGCACCGTGCCCGATGCCGCCACCACGTTCGAGACCGGCGGCGTGTCGTACGGCCGGGCCGCGATCGCGTGGCCTGGCGCCCTCGCGGCGAACCTCGGTGATCTCATCGTGGTTGCCTCCGGCGGCCAGCTGCCGCCGAGCATGGAGGCCACCGTCCACCTGCTCAACGACCCCGTGCGCGCCGAGGCCCGCTCACCATCGGGTCCGGAGACGGCTTCCTACGACCAGGTGCCCGGGGTCGTGATGCAGTCGACGGCGTCGGCGACCGGCAGCACCGCGACCTCGAGCGTGCCCAAGGTGGACACACCAGGTGTGAGCACGGTCGGCAGCTCGTCCTCGACGACAGCAACCCGCTTCGACGGCGGCAAGGTCGTTGCCGTGGCCGAGAGCAAGACGGGGTCGATCTCGATCGCCGCAGGTCTCGTGAAGATCGAGTCGGTCACCAGCGTCGCCCACGCTGGCTCCGACGGAGCGACGGGCACCGGAGATGGCTCGACGACCATCACCGGCGTCACGCTCGCGGGGCAGCCGGCCACGATCGACGAGAACGGCCTGCGGATCGGTGATCAGGGGGGATCGACCAACGAGGCCGTCAACCAGATCACGCAAGATCAGCTCAGCAAGGCGGGTATCGGCGTGGTGATGACCAAGCCGGTCGTGGACATCCGCGGCCGCAGCGCCACGGTGGGAGCCGGAGTGCTGATGATCACGCTGGGCTCAGGCTCTCAAGGCATCGCCGTCCTGTTCGGTGGTGCGAGCGCGGCCGCGACCGCGAGTCCACCGTTCGAGACGC